>DASYCE010000021.1 GCA_036500345.1 Gemmatimonadales bacterium
GCCAGGAGCATGATCAGGTTGCCCCAATGCTCGCAACTCGGCTCGTGCGAGATATCGCCCGGCTCATACCCGAAGTAGAACGCCTGCGAACCGCCATGCGAAAAGAAATTCCCGAGGAGGTCGGCATCGAAGAGCGCCGCCGGCATCGTCACTTCCGCGGTCGAGAGATGCGCCGAATAGCCGTATTCGGTGATGACGCGAGGAATCGAATCGGCGAGACCGGTCTTCCGGAGTTGCGACAATGCATCGGCGAGCATGCCGGGCGCCGCGGCGAGATTGTCCGCCGGATCGTCGCAGACGTCATCGAACGGATACCACTCGAACGACAGGAACTGGTAGTCCGCGACGCGATGATGTGCCTGGAGATATTCGAGAAACCGGCCGACCGGCGTCGGGTGTCTTGCCGGAGCCGCGGGGTCGGGCCAGATATCGAGCGGATCGTCGATGAGATTCTGGTAACTCGGCCCGCCGAGCCGCACCGCGGGCGCGACACGGCGCAGCGCCGCGGCAAACCGGACGTACAGCGCCCCGTAGTCCTCCGGCGTGATCCGTTGTCCGTCGGGCTCCTCGCCAAGCTCGATGCCGGAGATCGGGTAGCGGCGCGACCGGAGGAATCGGACTTCCGCCGCAGCGTTCTCCGGTGTGTCGAAGAGCAATCCTGTCGGGAAATAGACGGGACGATGGTTGGTGAGTCCGGTCTTCATCACGGCATCGATCCCTGGCTGTGCCGTGCTGCTGTCGATGTCGCTCGCACGATGCCACGGATCGGTGGATGACACGATGACCGCACTCTGCGTCGTCGGGAGGGTGTCGTGTTGGACGCCGTCGTGCAGCATCCCCCGTGCGTCGCGCGCACCGAAGTACACCTCGCGCAGCGCAAAACCTGCGCTGTCTCGCGGGTCGCCGCCGGATGCCGTGTGCGAACTCCGCGACATCACCACCCGGATGAATCGCGTGGTAACCGGCGTGTCGCCGAGGGCGAGCTCCGCGCTTCCGCCGCGGCTTTCGGTGATGGTGCCGTGCGGGAAATGCCGCCACCGCCCGTCGGGGTTGTAATCGATCGGCTGGGTCTGGTCGCCATCCCAGTAGTCGACGGTGTAGTCGAACGGATAGGGGTTCCCCCAGATGATCCGCGCCGCGTCAACCGGTTGCGCGTGCCGCAGGTCGATCGTGAACCACTGCGGATGCATCGATTCGGGATCGCCGGTAAAACGCGGATCGAGGTACGGATTGGTCTTCCAGAATGTGGTGGTATCGCCGTCGTCGATGCGCGAATAGCCGTCGTTGTTGGCGTCGTCGATCGTCCGGCCGCGTCGTGGCAGCCGATAGCCGAATGACACCGTGATCGGCCGCGGAGCCTGCGCGTCGGAGATCCAGTATCCGCGATGGTGCGCGGCGTCGCTCCAGTGCCCGGCCGGATTCCAGTGCCACGTTTCGATGCCGAGTTCGGTGCGAAGCCGGTAGGTCACCGGCCCGAAGCCGGCACTGCGCATGGCCGCGATGTTCTTCGGGGTGTAGATCCGGGGGAGGTCGTCGGCGTCGTGGCCGTCGAGCGCCGCGCCCCAGTCGCGCTTCGGGTCGAAGGTGGTGAGACGGATGGTCGTATCGATGCGCACAGTGATCGAGGGAGCCACGTGTGCAACCGCGCCGCGCTGGTGCCCGGCGAGGAGCCAGGTCGCGGCAGCGGCGAGTGTGGCGAGAATCGGCGATCCGATCGTCAGATAGTTCATCGAGGCGGTCTCGCCCGAAAGATGGCACGCCGCGCACGGTGCGGCACGCCGCGGGGAGCAGGGATTAACATCGACCGCCCCGGAAGGTCCTGAAACATGCTGGGGAACGGTCCCCAGCATCCACCCGCGAAGGGGAACGCTGATGTCGCGATCGAGACTGTTCCGCCACAGTGTGCAAGCCATGGCGCTGGGGGCACTCCTGGTCACCGCCGGATGCGCCGCCAGCATTTCGCCGTCCGGCGCCGAGGTGGTGGTGCGGCGCCCGCCACCACGACGCGTCGAGGTCCGCGGCGTTGCGCCGGGCCGCGGATATGTGTGGATCGACGGTCACTACGCCTGGCAGGGCGGCGACTATGTCTGGGTCGCCGGCCGCTGGGAATCGCCGCCGGCGCCTCGCCAGCACTGGGTTGGGGGACGGTGGGTCCACGCCCGCGGTGGCTGGTACTGGCAGGAAGGTCATTGGGGCTGAGCCGGGAATTCGGAGCGGGTGCATTCTCACTGGAGAGTGCACCCGCTTCACCATTTCGTGCGCAGGGCCGCCGCCGAGATCAGCTGCGCAGCGCGGCCTGCAACCATCCGAGTCCGATCACCACCGCCACCGCCTGACCCCATCGCGGCCACGAACGCCAGAGCACCGCGAGACTCACCGCAAGAACCAGCGCGGTCACCGCGACGAGCGGAAGGATGGCGGCGAGATCGGGCTCCGGCGTCCCTTCGACCAGCAGCGTCCTGCCGGCGAGGCCGATCGCAAGGGCAGCGACCAGCAAACCACCCACGGCGAAGACGTGTCGCAGCGGCGCGTTGATCGGCGCGCGTCGCCCGGCGCGACGCCAGCCGACCACGAGCAGCCCGATCACGATCAGCGAGAGATCGGCGATCACCAGAAACCGGAGCGCCGGCTGGGAGATCGATGGTGCGAGCTGGTTGCCGATGATCGATCCAGCAGCGCGAAGTCCGCGGTCGAGACCTCCACGCCATCCGTACGCCATCCGGTGTGGCCACGCTCCCCCAAGAAGTTGCGCGAGGAGGAGGACGATCACCGCAGGAATGAGCGCGAGAATCACACGCTGCCAGCGGTTGCGGTCACGCCACGGCGCCGTGTTGCCGCTCCCGGTTCCCTGCAGCAGCGCCCACGCCGCAGCGGCGAGCGGCAGTCCGACACCTTCGGTCGCGACAAAGATCCCGCCCACGGCGCCGATCGTTCCGTAGGCGATCGAAAATCGCGGTGCGTGAACCATCGTGGCGCACATCAACATCGCGACGGCGAGGAGCGGCGGACCGGCGAGGGACGACTCGTGCAGCCGCATGAATCCCGGCATCGCGGCGATCATCACGGCGGCGATCACCCCGGCGATCATCCCGCCCGCGGCATCGGCAACGAGCAGCGCCATCGCGATGGTGATCCCGCCGCAGATCGCGGGGAGGAGCGGCCCGAGATTGTCCGACGCGGCACTGGTGAGACCGGGAATGGAGAAATACCCCGTGCCGCGAGCGTGCCACCAGATCAGTGCGGCAACGACCACGAAGGCGACGGCGGCGCGACGCCGCCGCGCTCTCAGTGGTCTGCTCCGCTGGGATACCAGCGCTGGCCGGTGCGGGCCATCTCGTCGAGCACCGGCGCCGGTTCGAACCGCGGTCCGTGCGCCGCCGCCAGTCGCTCGAGTCGTCCCACCGCCTCGGCGGCACCAATAGTGTCGAGCTCGCGAAGCGGACCGCCACGGAACGCCGGGAAGCCGATCCCGAAGAGCGCGCCGATGTCGGCGTCGCGCGGCGTGCGGACCACGCCTTCGCTCATCGCCCGCGCCGCTTCGTTGAGCATCGCGAAGACGAGCCGGTCCTCGATCCTCCGGCGATCGGCGTCGCCCGCCTGCCGCACACCGAGGAGATGGAAGACGCTGCTGTCCGGGTCGGTCTTGTGGCCGTCCTTGTAGAAATAGAAACCACGCCCGTTCTTGCGGCCGAGGCGATCGTCCGCGCGCATCACGGCGATGACGCGGGACGGCGAAAGCCGGTCGCCCAGCGCCTGGTGCATCACCTTCCCCGCCTTTTCCGCGACGTCGAGCCCGACTTCATCCATCAGCGCCACCGGTCCGACCGGGAATCCCCATTGCGTCATCACGTCGTCGATCGTCTCGATCGGAATCCCTTCCTCGAGGAGATGGCCCGCTTCGTTGAGGTACGGCAGGAGGATGCGGTTGACCCAGAACCCCGGCGAGTCCGCCACCACGATCACGGTCTTCCCGAGGCGCCGGCCGAATTGCACTGCCGTCACAACCGCCTCCGCCGACGTCATGTCGGTAGGGATCACTTCGAGTAGCGGCATCTTCTCGACCGGCGAGAAGAAGTGCATGCCGAGGATTCGCTCCGGATGATGCGCCGCTGCGGCGATCTCGTGCACCGGAAGGGTTGAAGTGTTGGTGGCGATCACGGTCGAGATCGGCACCGCCGGCTCGAGTTCCTCGATCACCTGGCGCTTGACGCCGAGATCTTCGAAGACCGCTTCGATCACGAGATCGGTGGCACCGAATCCGTCGAACGCCGCGGTCCCCGAGAGGTAGGCCTTGCGGCGCACGAACTCGTGCGGCGTGATGCGCCGGCGTTCGAGCTGATGCGCCAGGATGTCGGTCGCCGCCTTGAGTCCGCGACCGACCTTCGCGAGATCGGCGTCCTTCATCCGCACCTCGACGCCGGCCTGCATCACCGCCGTGCCGGCGATTCCCGATCCCATGAAGCCGGCCCCGACGACGCCGAGACGGCGTACCGGACGCGGACGCGCCATCCCGGGGGGAACGCCGTCGTCCTTCTTGAGTTCGCTCGTCGCGAAGAAGATCTCGACCAGCCGTCGCGACACGTCGGTCATCGCCAGTTCACCGAACGCCTGCGCTTCCGCTTCGAGGCCACGGTTCACGCCGTGTTCGAGCGCGGTGCGCACCACCTCGATCGCCCGGAGCGGCGCGGGATAGTGGCCGCCGGTCTTCCTGGTCGTCTCTTCGCGCGCCTTGCGATAGACCATCCGCCGGCCGATCGGATTTCCGTCGATGAGGAACGACCCGTGCCGCCGGCGCGGCGGCTTGCCGCCGCGGCTCAGACGTTCGGCGGCGGCGACCGCGATGTCGAGGAGGATCGCTTCGGGAACGAGTTCGTCGATCAGGCCGATGGCGAGCGCCTTGCGGCCGCGTTCGTGCCGCGCCGTGAGGATCATGTCGAGCGCCGCGTGCGCCCCGACCAGCCTCGGCAGTCGCGTCGATCCGCCGGCGGCCGGGATCACGCCGAGCTGGACTTCGGGGAAACCGAGCACGGTGCGCGGATGATCGCTGGCGATGCGATAGGAGCACGCCAGCGCGAGCTCGAGCCCGCCGCCGAGACAGGCGCCGTGGATCGCCGCGACGACCGGCTTGGCGCTGTCGGCGATCCGCTGCATCAGCAGCTGGCCGTCCCGCGACAGGCGAACGCCTTCTTCCACCGATCGCAGCACGACGAACTCACCGATGTCGGCGCCGGCGATGAAGATGTCGGGCTTCCCCGAGCGCAGCACGATCGACTTGACGACCTCGTCGCCGTCGAGCCGCTGCAGCAGCTCCTCGAGTTCCCAGCCGATCGCCTTGCTGATCTTGTTGACCGTCTCATGCGGCGTATCGAAGGTGATGATCGCGACACCGCCGCGCCGCTCGACCGCGAACGCCGTCATGCCACGCGCTCCAGCACGACGGCGAACCCCATCCCGCCCTGCGCGCAGATCGAGATCAGGCCGAACTCGACGTTGCGCCGCGCCATTTCGTTGGCGAGCGTCGTGACGAGCCGCGACCCGGTGGCACCGAACGGATGCCCGACGGCGATCGACCCACCCATCACGTTGGTGATGTTCCAGTCGACGTCGCCCACCGGCCCCGGCAACCCGAGCCGTTGCGCCCATTCGGCCGAACTCCACGCCTGGATGTTCGAGAGCACCTGCGCCGCAAACGCCTCGTGAATCTCGACGAGCCCCAGCTGCTGCCAGGTGATGCCCGCGCGGCGCAACGCGATCGGCACCGCGTACGCGGGCCCCATGAGCAGCTGCCATCCCGGATCGACCGCCGCCACCGCGTAGCTCCGGATCGCCGCGAGCGGGCGATAGCCCATCGCGCGCGCCGTTTCCTCCGCCATCAGCAGCGTGGTCGATGCGCCATCGGTGAGTGGCGAAGAATTTCCCGCTGTCACCGAACCGTAGCGCTTGTCAAAGACCGGCCTGAGCTTCGCCAGCGCGTCGAGCGAGCTGTCGGCGCGAATCAGGTTGTCGCTGGTGAGCACCTGGTCCATCTGCGGACCGCCAAACCACGGCGCAATTTCGGCGGTGATCCGTCCATCAGCGGTGGCGGCGGCGGCGCGCTGATGGCTCATCAGCGCCACCTCGTCCTGCGCCTCGCGACTGATCCGGTTCTCCTTCGCCATCTTCTCCGCCGACTGTCCCATCGTCTCGCCGGTGCTCGGCTCCGCGATCGCCGGTGAGACCGGCCGGAGGTCGCGTGGGCGGATCTGGGCAAAGAGCGCGAGGCGTTCGCGCAGCGAGCGTGCGCGGCTCGCGGCGGCGAGGATCTGCGCCACTTTGCGCGTATGGAGCACCGGCACATCGGAAATCGTGTCGACGCCGCCGGCGAGAATCACGTCGGCGTGTCGCGCGATGATCTGGTCAGCGGCGTTGCAGATCGCCTGCGCACCCGAGGCGCAGGCGCGATTGAGCGTGTAGGCGGGAACCGTCTTCGGCAGCTGCGGGAGGAGCGCCACCTCGCGCGCGATGTTGAACACCAGCGGCGACGAGATCACCTGCCCCATGATCACTTCGTCGACCTTGTTCCCCGGGAGTTCGGTGCGATAGAGGAGCTCGCGGGTGCAGTGCCGGGCAAGATCGGAGGCAGTCGCATCGCGAAACGCGGTACCAGCTTTCGCGAATGGGGTCCGCAATCCGGCGACGACGACCGCCCGGCGCCCGGGTGGTGGGGTGAGCATCCGAAGAAGCTAAGGGGTCAAACCGGCTCGGGCCGGGGTTGGTGGCGGCTATCTTTCGACAGCGCCCAGATGATGGAGTTTGACGTGGTCCCAGTCGATCCCGAGCTGCCCGACGTGGCCGTTCCGGCCGAATTGATGTATCAGGCACTGCTCGAAGAGCAGGCACCGGTCCCGTTCGAGTCGAGACGGGTCTCCGGCCCCGCGGTTTCCGCGCCGAACGACGCGCCGGCCGCCGCACCGACGCCAACGGTCCCGGTCCCGGCCAACGCGGTCCAGCTCAAGGGACCGGCGCTCAAGCTGGCACAGAACATGGAAGCGTCGCTGGCGCTGCCGGTCGCGACGACCTTCCGCGATATCCCGGTGCGCGTCCTCGAAGGAGAACGGGCCTCGCTCAACGCCAGGCTCAAGAGCGCCGGGCGTCCCGAGAAACTCTCGTTCACCCACCTGATCGGCTGGGCGCTCGTCAAGGCGGCGCAGCAGTTCCCGATGATGGGGACGAGCGTCCTCAAGAGCGGTGGCGACAGCTACAAGGTCGTTCCCGAGCACGTGAACCTCGGCCTCGCCGTCGATGTGGAGCGGAAGGATGGCTCGCGCGGCCTCGTCGTCCCCGTCCTCAAGAAGGCCGACACACATTCGTTCGCTGAGTATCTCGGCACGTACGAAGGACTCGTCGACAAGGCGCGCCACAACAAGCTGATGCCCGACGACTTCGCCGGTGCGACGATGACGCTTACCAATCCCGGCGGACTCGGCACCGTCGCATCGGTGCCGCGGCTGATGCCCGGCCAGGGGACGATCATCGCCACCGGCTCGATCGCCTATCCGCCCGAGTTCTCGGCAATGGATCCCGGCGCGGTGCACCAGCTTGGCATTTCCAAGATCATGACGATGACGAGCACCTACGATCATCGAGTGATTCAGGGCGCCGAGTCGGGATCGTACCTCCGGCTCGTTGATCAACTGCTGCAGGGCGACGCCGGTTTCTATCACGATATCGGTGCGTCGCTCGGTCTCGGCGATGCACCCGCTCCGGCGACGCCGGCGCCGACATCGGCCGCGGCGCCTGCGTTGCAGTCCGCCGATCCGGCGATGCTCTCGCACGTCGCCGCAGCGATGGGGCTGGTGAAGGCGTTCCGCACCCATGGACACCTCGCCGCGAACCTCGATCCCCTCGGCACGCCGCCGCCGGGAGATCCGGCGCTCGATCCCGCCGCAGCGGGGCTCACTCCGGCGATCATGAAGGCAATCCCGGCGTCGGTCCTCGACATCGATCTTCCCGGTGCCTCCCTCGCCGACGTGCTGCCAAAGCTCGAGGCCACGTACTGCGGCACCATCGCGTACGAGGTCGAGCATCTCGCCTCGCACGAGCGGCGGCACTGGCTCCATCAGCAGATCGAGTCGGGCGCGCATCGCGCACCGTTGTCGTCGGAGGAATCGAAGGGGCTCCTCGCGCGGCTCACGGCGGTCGAGGGGATGGAACACTTCCTCGACAAGGCGTATCTCGGTGCCAAGCGCTTCTCGATCGAGGGCGTCGACATCATGGTGCCGATGCTCGATCTCGTGGTGGAGATTTCGGGCGAAGCGGGGATCCGTCACATGGTCCTCGGCATGGCGCACCGCGGACGCCTCAACGTCCTGGCCCATACCGTCGGCCGGCCGTACGAAGTGATCCTGGCCGAGTTCGAGGGGAACAAGGGCGATGCAACGCCCGATGGCGGCACCGGCGACGTGAAATACCACCACGGTGCCGACGGGGCGTTCATCACGAAGAGCGGGCGCGGCGTCACGGTCACGCTGATCGCCAATCCGAGCCATCTCGAGTTCGTCGATCCCGTGGTCACCGGGCGCGCGCGCGCGGAACAGACCGATCGCCACAATCCGCAGGTGGCGCGCGATCCGAGCGCCGCACTGCCGGTGACGATTCACGGTGACGCCGCGTTCCCCGGACAGGGCGTCGTCGCCGAAACGCTCAACCTGAGCAACCTCGACGGCTACAGCACCGGCGGGACGCTGCACATCATCGCCAACAATCAGATCGGCTTCACCACCGATCCGGGTGACGGACGTTCGACGCGGTACTCGTCGGATCTCGCCAAGGGATTCGACATTCCGATCATCCACGTCAACGCCGATGACGCGGCAGCGTCGCTCGCTGCGGTGCGGCTGGCGATGGCGTACCGGCTGCAGTTCCACGGCGACGTACTGATCGACCTGATCGGCTACCGCCGCCACGGGCACAACGAAACGGATGAAGCGAGCTTCACGCAGCCGATCATGGCGGCGGCGATCAAGGCCCATCCCACGCTGCGGCAATTGTACGCGACGTCGCTCGAACAAGGTGGCGTGATCGCCGCCGGCGAAGCCGACGCGCTGGTCGAACAGATGTACCAGCGGCTCCTCGAGCTGCAGACGCGGTTCCGCGACGCACGCGCCGAGGGCGGCCCCCCGGCGGCGGCCGCGCCGATCGTGCAGGCCAATTCCGATCTCGGCACCGGGCTCTCCGCCGAGACGCTGACCGCACTCAACGATCAACTGCTGGCGTGGCCTGCCGATTTCACGGTCCATCCCAAGGTCAACGCGCTGCTGCAGCGCCGCCGCACCGGCCTCACCACGCCGGGCGGCATCGACTGGGGCCATGCCGAAGCGCTCGCCCTCGCGTCGCTGCTCACGGAAAACGTTCCCGTCCGGCTCACCGGCCAGGATGTCGGCCGCGGCACCTTCTCGCATCGCCACATCGTGCTGCACGACGCCAGCAACGGGCACGCATACTCGCCGATGCAGGCGATCCCGGGTGCCAGGGCAACACTCGAAGTGCACAACTCTCCGCTCTCCGAGCTCGCGACGATCGGCTTTGAATACGGCTACGCACTCGCTGCGAGCGACACGCTGGTGCTGTGGGAAGCGCAGTACGGCGACTTCGTCAACGGCGCGCAGGTGATGCTCGATCAGTTCATCGCATCGGGACTGAGCAAGTGGGGCGTGACATCGCGGCTGACGCTGCTCCTGCCGCACGGCTACGAAGGGAGCGGCCCGGAACATTCGAGCGGGCGCGTCGAACGATTCCTGCAGGCCGCAGCCGAAGGAAATATCCGCGTCGCCAACTGCACGACGCCGGCGCAGTACTTCCACCTGCTTCGCCGCCAGGCGCACTGGTCGCTGCAACGTCCGCTGGTGATGATGACGCCGAAGTCGAAGTTGCGCAGCAAGGACGCCGGCTCGTCGCTCGCGGATTTCACCACCGGTTCATTCCGGACGGTGCTTGACGACGGCGTGATGAACGACCATCGCGCGTCGGCACGGGCGCTGGTGCTCTGCAGCGGCAAGGTGTATTACGATCTCCTCGCCGAGGCAACGAAGCGCGGCGACGAGCGGCCGCCGATCGCCCGCGTCGAGCAGCTGTACCCGTTCCCCGACCACGAACTTCGCGATCTCCTCTCGCATTACCCGTCGCTCACCGAAGTGGTGTGGACGCAGGAAGAGCCGCGCAACATGGGTCCGTGGACCTTCATGGAGCAGCGGCTCTCTCCGATCCTCCCGCCGGGCGTCTATCTGCGTTACGTGGGACGCCCCGAGCGTGCGGCACCGTCAGAGGGCTACTCCGCAGCGCACAACGCCGAGCAGGCGCGGATCGTGGCGGAAGCGCTTTCGGCCGGATCGTCGCCGGCAAAAGCGCGGGTGTAGCGACGTCAGTATTTGACTGACGCCCCGATCGTGACGATCGCCTTCACGTCGTCGCGGATGCTCTCTTGCGTGAACGTGCCAAGCTCCGCGAAGGGGCGCAGTCTCCCATTGCTGCCTTCAACGCGGACCGCCAACTGCAGGTCGGTCTTGTCGCCGAGTGAACCGCCGGCGCCGTTGCTTCCGAGATAGGTGAGCCCGGACCCGATCAACGACGTGAGGATTCCACTCTCTGCGACGCCAAGACGGACGGCATAGTTCGCGTAGATCTGCGCGTCGCTGCCCCGGCTGGAAAAGATGTACGTCCCGCCCACCAGTCCGCTGACGAAGGTCCCGTGCTCCGGCACGTTGCCGAGGTGGAGCATGGCACGCGCGCTCGTCGTCTTTGGGGCCCACTCCTCGAAGCGCTGGAAGTCGGCAAACACTCCGAGCGCCGTCGCATCGAAGTGCGAGAGATCACCCGAACTGATCCCGGGACGCAGGCCACCCTCGAAGACGACGCTCGGGGCTGCGACGACGTCGGCACCGATCCATGGATTCCCGATCGCAGTCGAACCGGGCTGATCGAACCCATCATCGTGCCTGTAGCTGATCGTCGCGTACGGGATCCCGACGGTGATTGAGACCTTCTGATTCACCGGGAATCGCCCGCTGGCGATGACTGCAATCGACCCGAACGAGATGTCGCTGCCCGACTTGAAGAACGGCTTTGCGACGTCGAGCGCGACCATCCCTTCGTCATCGGCCGTTCGCCAGAATCGTTGCGCCGAGAGCGATACCAACGGGAGAGCGACCATCACGCCGACCATGACCAGTTGACGGACTCGCATCGTGACCCCCGGATTCATGAGATGCCAGCGGACGCAGGCGCGCCCGGCTGAGGGGCGTCGCGTACTGCGTCTACAGTATCGGGATCAATCCGGAGGGAGAAGGGGACGTTCGCTGGCGTTCCGGGCGAGCGCCTTGAGCGGCTCGGAGAGATGATCGCCGTAGTGGAGGAGGAAGACTCCTCGCGACCGCTTCGCCATCAGGAAGGCGAGGAGCGGCGTGTCGGCTTTCGCCGCGTTGCAGGTGCGGCAGGCGAGGACGAGGTTGTCCGGCCGATCGTATGCCGACTGTCCTCGCCGCGGGCGAACGTGGTCAAGGGTGATCGTCTCGGCGGGAACGCGGGTACCGCAATAAGCGCACACTGCGCCGTGCCGCTCGAGCAGCCAATCGCGATGCGCACCGTACGAGCGTCCGGGAGAGCGACGAAGGCGGGAACCGCTGGAACCACTACTGCCACCGGCGTGTGCTGCTGGTGCCGATGATGCGGCGGCCTTGCCACCGCGACGTCTGGGTCGTGCCACGCAAATCCTTCTGAAAATCAGGTTATCCAGGCCGCCAAACGATAACGGCTCGTCCACAGAACGAAAAGCAGCGCCCCGAAGTTCTGCCGAGCTACGTCCGGGTGATGAAGAGGATCGCAGCGAGAGCGGCCACGGCGATCCCGACCATCAGCCACGGCGCCTGACGGCGGGGGCGGCTGTCGAAGAATCCCGCGTCGAGCATCGCCGGAAATTCGGAGGTACGGCGGGTCGGAATCACGTCGAGCACGTCGAGGATCTCTTCGGCGCTCTGCGGGCGCGCCGCAGGGTCGGCGGCGAACATCGCGACGCAGAGGTCGTCGAGCCGCGGTGGCACCCGGCGCCGGATCGCCGAGAGCCGCGGCGACCCTGGCGTCCGCATCTGACCGCTGAAGAGCGTCCATGCCAGCTGCGCCAGCGCATCGAGATCATCGCGGACCGAGACTCCCATCGAGAGTGCGGCACCGCCAAGCTTCACGCCGTCCGGATTCCATTGCACCGTGTCGAGCCCGATCGCCCCGTGGGTGAGCCCGGCTCGATGCATTGCGACGATCGCCCGCCCAAGATCGCGTACCGCCGCAACACCCTCCGAGAGAGGTAGCGGCGAGCGGACCACGCGGTCGCGAGCAGTGGGGAGTGCCGAGGCGGTTTCGAGAGTCCACGCCATGCCGTCGACCGCACCACACGACAACGGCAGTTCGAGCGCGGGATGCTCAAGCGCGCCGAGCCGGGTGAGACGCTCGGAGAGCGCGGCAGGGGTCGGTCCCACCGGCGGCGCCTGGTGCACCGAGACGATCATCGCCGCGCCGCCGTTCCGGTCGGCCGCTTCGAAAACTCGCAACCCCGGTGCACCGTGCACCTCGTCGCCGAGTCGTGCGGCAGCGCCGATCGCCAGCTGGACGCGCGCCCGCAGTTTGTCGCCCACCGTCCGTAGACCAGACATCTTCCTCGCCGATCGGAGTCGCCCCGCGCCAGGAAGGCACAAGGGATCAGCCAATCACTTGGCAGTAGTCATGCCAATGACCCGGCTTCCCGGCATGCCGTTGGCATGACGCCGGAGACGGCAGCCGCTGCGACGGGAGCACAGAGCGGGCAACTCCATGGTGGGGAATGAATTAGCTGGATTGCTGCGAGGCAGGCCAAGGGGTCGTCCAACCACCGGTAGCGAGGTCGATGGACCGTCGGGGAGATGATCACCTGCCGCTCCGATGCCTCGGCGTCGCTCTCGACTTGCGGGTACCGGGCACCCCGAACGGAATGCGCGCCGGCGAGCGGGTCGCCGGCGCGCATCACTTTCCCAGGGCTCGAACGCTCAGGGGGCGATCAGGCTCTTCAGCTGTTCCCGGATCTTCGGGTCGTCATTCCGTGAAAGGGCGCTCACCGCCTGGCGCCGGCGGCCGCTGGTTTCGGTCGGCGACTTGGCGAGCGCCAGGAGCCACGCGTTATTCGCTGTCCCACCCGCGTTCGCGAGTGCCGAGATGACGGCGTTGCGTTCCTGGTCGCTGTCGAGCGTGGGATAGAGGTCGCGGAGCGTCTGGTAGTCGTTACCGACGGCGTACTCGTTGCCGAGGCCGCGGATCATCGACGCGCGACTGTCGTCGGGTAGATCGGAGCGCTTCACCGCCTGGCGGATGAACTGCCGCGCGCGCGGATCACCCGAGTTTGCCAACGACATCTGCGCCGTCTTCGCCACCCACAGATCGGCGTCGCCGGCCATCGTGATCAGCAGTGGTACCCCTTCGCCACGATCAAGATTGCCGAGGGTCGACATCGCCTGACGGCGCGTCGTTTCACTCTCGTCGCGGTCGTGGACGATCCCGTCGAGGGTCCGCTGCACCGTCGCGGCGCCGACCCCGCCCGGTTCTTCGCGGCGCCGGGCGAGCCAGCTGATCGCGCTGCTGCGGATGTCGCGCGAACGGGTCTGATCGGTGGCGAGCCGCAGGAGTTGCGGGGTGACCACCGCGCTGTCGGCGAGGATCGCGGGCTGGATCGCGTCGCGCGCCGGACGCCCTTCGAGGGTCGCCGCCTGGTTGATCAGCCAGCTCGCTGCATCGCGAGCGGAGACGGCGCCGAGATCCTTGCCGCCATCAGGATCCTGCGCCAGCGGCCCGGCGTACGTCTCGATCCGGATGATCTCGGTGCCGAAGCGCACGACGACGACGCGCACCGGCCCGCGGGCGCAACTTTCGTCGCCATCCGCCCCGTTGTTGTAGCTGCTGAAGTAGCCGATCCCCATGTCGGAGGCGCGATAGAAATTGCGGCCGTTGCCGCAGACGCCGTCACGCGAGGCGAAATGGAACTGGACCGTGCCGCCACCCGCGCCGGCGAGGGCGCGATCGACCGATTGTCCCATGGCGATCGCGGGGACGATCACCAGCGACGCTCCGAGAAGGAGACTCCGCGACGCGCCGCGCATCAGTGATCGACCAGCTGCAGGAGCGCCGCACTGGCGCGTGGATCCTTGCTGCGGGCCAGCGCCGAGATGGCACTGCGGCGCATCATCGGATCGGTACCGTTCTTGGCCACGTCGACGAGCTTGTCGACCGCCGCCGGCTCCTTGCGCTGCGACAGGAGCTGAATCACCTGCTCGCGGATCGGGCGCTCCGGCGACGTGTCGTACATCCGGCCGAGCGTGGCAACATCGAGGGTACGGCCCGCTTCGCTGAGCGCTTCGCTGCGCGATTCGAGCGGTTCATCCTCGTTGCGGACCAGGGCGAGCAACCACTGGCTGCCTGCGTCGCCGCCGGAGCGCGCGACGGCCGAGATGATCCGTTCCTTGACGCGGGCGTCGGTGGTCCTGGTGTAGAGGGAGCGCAGCCATGCGGCATCATCGGCGCTGATCCGGTCGCGATCGAAACCGTCGATCGCACTGAGCCGCACCGCTTCGTCGGTACCGTTGTTCTCGATCATGGTGCGCACTTCCGACCGCGCGCGCGGACTGGAGCTCTGGCTCAGCGCGCGTGCCGCCATCCGCTTCACGTCGCTGCTGGTGTCGTTGCGCGCGATATCGATCACCGCACCGATCGCCGCGTCGCTCGTCGAGTGGGAGAGGTATTCGATCGCCGTCATCCGGACCGCCGATGACGGATCCGACTTGGCCACCGGGATGAGCGTCGACACCGCGGCATCGTCATGCGAGTTCGCGATGACCATCAGCGCGTTGCGACGGAGCGGCACCGAGCACTCGTCGCGGTTGGCGAGGATCTTCGCCGCCATCTGCCGGCCGGTCGCGGGGTCGTTCTGCATCAGGGCGCTGAGCGCCTCGGCCCGCACCGACTGCTCTTCCTGGTCACAGCTGTTCCCGCCGGCCGACAGCGCGCGCTTCACCGCCGCGTCGTTGGCGAGGCCACGCGTCGAGAGGACGTTGGCGATGCGGGCCGCGAGTGCGGCAGCGTCGTCCTGGGTGTGCGACCGTCCAAAGAGATTGGCACTCTGGTAGGCGAGCTGCGCCTTGTCGGCGGAACCGACGTAGACGCTGGTCGTCGTGCCGTTCAGCGTTCTCGCCGCCGGTCGATCGGATACACGGCGGTCGTCAGTTTCGGTCGGCTTGCGCGCCGCCAGGACCACGAGTGCTTCCTGCAGTTCCGGCGTCCCGCCGATCCGATAGAGCGAGAACGCCTGCCAGTATTGCGCGTCGCCGACGTACGCCGAGTTGGGATACTTCTGCGGCAGCGACTTGAAAAGATCTGCGGCGTGGCGGTAGTCGCCGCGGTTGAGCTTGTCGCGTGCATCGCGGTAGAGCGAATCGGCCGGATCGTTCTGCGCCCATGCCACCGGTCCGCCGGAGAGATAGCTCCCCCACGAACCGAGGGTGGTATTCAGCGACGCGAGCTTGGCATCGGCCGCGGCGAGCTGCGCGTCCTGCCACGCGAGCGACGCGCCGAGATCGAGGTTCATGTCGCTGCTGATGTACGCGCCGGTGTAACTCTTGTAGTCGTAGTTGAAATCGTACGGAGCGACCGCGCTCGGCGCCCACACTGACGTCATCGGTGCCGGCGTCTTCGATGCGCGGGGTGCGACGGGAGCGGTCGCCGGCGGGACCGGTGTCACCGGTACCTGCGCCGCCAGTGCGCTCACGGCAAGGAATGGAATGGCAATCTGCAGTCGGAACATGGCGGGTCCCCTAGAATTCGTCCTGAGTGAGGTCGGCGGCCGCGGTGCGAAGGCGCGGCACGATGTCGTGTTCGTCGACCGCCGTGCGAATGAACTGGATCTCGTCCCTGCGATGCTCCGGTTCGAGGCGCGCCACCTGGGCGAGCACCAGTTCGAGGTCCTGGAGCAGATTGCGAAGCCGCGGATCGGCGCCGATCGGCGCGTCGAGCAGCAGCCGGGTCGTGGTGAGCAGGCGCGCGCCCTCGCGGGTCAGCTGCGGATCGAACGGCCGCGCCGTCGAATCGGTGCGGAGCGCGGCGAGGAGGACCGCGGTGCGGCCGAGGAGGTCTCCCATCTCGACCTGGTTCGGATCATTCGCTGCGGCGGGAATCAGCGCGCCGGACGCGGTAGCCGCTGTATGAACCGCTGGTGTGGCTGACCGGCGGCCCCAGAGCCGCCCGCCGGCGACACCGATCACCAGTGCCGCGGCGGCGGCGATTCCCACCGCACTCCACCCCGGTGCGCGACGCGACGGAGCGCGAAATGCTTCGGCCAGGACGCGCTCCCAGATCGCATCGAGCGGCAGATCGTTCTCCACGCGCCAGCTGCGTGCCGCCTGCTGCAGTGCCTGGTCGAGCTGCTGTTCATCCATCCTGATACTCCTTCCCATGCGATGCGAGCAGGTCCCGCAGTCGCGCCCGGGCTTCCGACACCCGGCTCTTGCTGGTTCCTTCGGCGATCCCCAGCGCCGCGGCGATCTCGACGTGGGTATATCCCTCGATCGCGTGCATCACGAGCGCGATGCGAAGCCCTTCGGGAAGTGCGTCGATGGCATCGCCGAGCGCACGCTGCAGCGCAGGGTCACTCGGCTGCTCGGTCCCGCGATCACTGGCGTGCTCCAGATCGACTTCACGGCTCCGGAACCGCTTCACCTTGCGCAGCGTGTTGAGGCAGGTCGTGACCGCCACGCGGTGCAGCCAGGTCGTGAACGCCGATTCGCCGCGGAACTGCCCCAGCTGCCGGAACACCCTGACGAAGACATCCTGCGTCAGGTCGGAGGCGAGGTCGCGGTCGCCGCACATCCGATAGGCAAGACGATGGACGCGGCCGGCGTGCCGGTCGTACAAGGTCCGCGCTGCCGCGAGGTCACCGTTCACCGCGAGGGCGACAAGCGACCGGGTCTCTTCCCTGTCGTCGGCCGGCCCGGCCGCCACGATCTCGACACTCTGCATCTTCCTGGCAGGGTTGGACACGCGACGCTCGCAGAGGGTTGGGAGGGAAGCCACCGTTAGCTTACACCGGCACCGAAACAGCTGCTTCTGCGCCGGATGATGTCCGGCCCCACGTGACCGTCGCATTCCAGCGAGGACCATGACGAAGCGCCGCGCGCGCCCCGCTGCGCCCGCACCAGTCGCCGCGCCGCCACCGCCCGATACCACCAGATTCTTGCGCTGGGAAGGGCCGCTCTTCGTCGGGATCGCGGCCGTGCTGGTCATCGCGCTCGGCTATCTCTCGCGCAAGGCGATGAACCCCGACGGCGTGTCGTATCTCGACCTCGCCGACGCAGTGCGCCGCGGCGACTGGACCCACCTGGTGCAAGGATACTGGTCGCCGCTGCTGCCGCTCATTGCGGGCGCGGCCGGCGGCGTGCTCGGCCTCGGACACTCCGCGTCGATCGCGCTGGTCCACGGGATCAATGTCGACGCCGCGATCATCGCCCTCGGCATACTGTTCGTCTGGGCCCGGCGGATCGAATCACCGACGATGCTGGTGGGATCCGTGGCGGCGTTTTTTCTCGCCAGCGCCGGAATGCCCCGCCTCGAAGCGGTGACACCCGACATCATCCTCTTCGCCGTGATGATCGCGCTGAGCTATGAACTCGCCTTCCATCACGGCCGCCGATCGCTCGTGACCGGGATCCTCCTCGGCGCGGCGTATCTGGTCAAGACCAGCTGCTGGCCGTGGCTCGTGGTGACGCTCGTCGTCCGCCTCTTTGCCGCGCGCGATCGCGATGCGCGCACTCTGGTGCTGCGATCGACCGGCATCTCGCTGATCGTGATGGCACTGTGGATCGTTCCGCTGAGCATCAAGAGCGGCAGGCCGACGCTCGGATCATCGGGGCGCCTCAACTATTCCTGGTATATCGACGCGAACACCTCGAGACTCCCCGACGTCGATCTCGGCGGCAACGGCGCCTATCGCGAAGTACGCGCGCCCAACAATCAGCTGGTCACGGTCGCGACATTCAACGATGCGGCGTACTGGACCTACCAGCCGTGGGGTGACCCGACGTCGTGGGCGCAGCAGGTCACCACCGAAACCGGCGGGTCACCAACGGTGGTGGCGCTGATCGCCTACTGGCTGCGACAGAGCGGCCGCATCATCGGTCTCTGGCTCCTGCCGATGGTCGTCACGGTGCTGCTACCGATCTGGTACCTCCGGCGGCGCGACGGACTCTGGCGCGATGCCCTCGGCACCGACCGCGACGCCGCCGTGGTGACGGTGCTCGGCACCGTCGGGGTGCTCCAGTTTGCCGCGATCCACGCCGAACCGCGCCTCATTGCGCCATTCGCGATGATGCTGGCGCTCGGGGCGCTGCAGTGGTGGTGCAGGCCGGCCGCGGTGCCGATGACGACGAGGCTCCCGCGCAGCGGTCAGCTCGCGATGATGTCGATCGGCCTGGTCGCGGGAGTGGCGTTCGCGGTGCCCAAGTTCGTTGAGGGAGTGACATCCGCCGCGCGACTCGACGTCGTCACTGAGAAGCTCGAAGAAGTGCGGGCACGTCTCGGCACCGGTGATGCGCCGATCGACGTGGCGATCGTCGGCCCCGCCGCACCGGTCCTGAGTGCCGCCTATCTCATCGGTGCGCATATCACGGGGCAGGTGCTGCCGCGGTCGGCGCGGATCGTCGAATCGCTGCCCACCGAGCAGAAGTCCGCTCTGCTGACCCAACTCTTCGGCTCGCGCGCGGTCCTCGTCTGGGAATCGCAGGACGACGGCGCCATGCAGATGCTGCTGCTGCCTAGGTCGTGACCACCCGCGCCATCGTGAAGCCGTCGTACCCCTTCGATCCCACCGTCTGAATCGTCGTCGCCACGACACGCGCGTCGCGAGACAGCGCATCGTTGAGTCGCCGCACGCCGTTCACGTTGGGATCGCTGCTCGCGGTGTCGACGATCTTGCCCTCGCGCACCACGTTGTCGACGATGATCACGCTTCCCTTCCGCGCCAGCCTGACCGCCCACTCGAAATACTCGGGAATCGACGGCTTGTCGGCGTCGATGAAGATCAGATCGAAGCGGCCGCCGTGCTCCTGCTCGAGGAGTGCCAGCGAGTCGAGCGCGCGCCCCTCGCGCAGGTCGATCTGGTCGGCAACGCCGGCGCGTTCGAAGTTGCGGCGTGCCACCGTCGCGTGCTTCTGATCGACTTCGAGCGTGACGATGCGGCCGCCCGGCGCGAGACCGCGCGCCATCCAGATCGTGCTGTAGCCGGCGAGGGTGCCGATCTCGAGGACGCGTGACGCCGCCATGATCTGCGTCAGCAGCATCAGGAACTTCCCCTGATTGGGCGCGACGTTGATCGCCGGCATCCCGGCTTCGGCGCCGCTGGTGAGGGCCGCGTCGAGAAGATCGTCGGGGCGGACGATCAGCTGTTCGTGGTACTTGTCGACGTTGGTCCAGGTCTCGTGATCCATCGGGCGCTCCGGGTGTGGAGCGGGAAAGATATCCGGCGGCCGATCCCTCGCTTTGCTCGGGATGACATCGGTCGGGATGACGCCTCAACGCGCGATGTAGTCGTCCATCAATCGCTGCATCATTGCCTTGCCGGCGTGCAGGTCGCCGGGACCGACCTGCCCAGTCTGTCCGATGACCTGCCGGCCGACGTTGTCCCAGGCAATCTCGCCGTTGGCCTCGTTGACCCATCCGAATCCATCGGAGAAGGTGAACCAGGCCCATGGCTTGATATCCTTCGCGAAGAGATTGCGGCTCCACGAATAGGCGCGCGCATCAAGGCCCAATTGCGAGAGCAGCGTCTTCGGAATGTCGGTCTGGACGCCGAGCTGGTGCACCACGGTATCGCGAACGGCGAGCGCCCCGCCGACCCAGAGCATCGGAATCGAATAGAGCTTCCAGCGCAGAATGTCCTGAAGTGAATCGAGGACGGGGAGGCGATGCCCATGATCGCCGGTGATGATGATCACGGTACTGTCCCACCACGGCTGGGTCTTCGCGTGGCGGATGAAATCGCCGATGCTGCGGTCGGTATACGCGTGTGAATTGAGGAAGAGCGACCGTTCGTCACGCCCCGGGATCACCGTCGCCATCGGCACCGTGAACGGCTCATGACTGCTCAGCGTGAAGAGTGTCACGAAGAAGGGGCGATGCATCGACGGGATATCGGTCGCGAGACGTCCGAGGACGATGTGATCGGGAGCGCCCCAGTCGGAGAGCCAGTCGCTGCGGGGAAACGCGCCCTTGGTCACCATCCGGCCGAACCCCGCCTGCAGCACGAATGACTTGAAGTTGGTGAACTCCGGATCGCCCCCGTAGTAGAAGGTGCTGCTGTATCCCGCCCGGGCGAGGTCGCGCGGCAACCCCGGAAGCGACGCGCTCTTGCGCGGATGCTGGATGATTTCCGTGGTTGGCTGCGCCGGGTATCCTGCAACCACGCCGGTGAGCCCTTCGGGTGATCGATCGCCGGTGGCGTAGAATCGGTCGAAGAGCATCCCTTCGTGCGTCAGTGAATCGACGTTCGGCGTCACCCCGGGAACGCCGCCGAGTCGCGCGACGATCTTCGACGTCATGCTCTCCCAGATGATCACGATGACATTCGGCCGCGGCACTCGAAGGAGATGGATCGCAGCGACGTCGCTGCTGGCGCGGAGCGAATCGGCGGTGCGCACCGCCTCGGCGGCGGGAAGCATCACGTCGGGATTGTCGGTACGGTAGGTCCGCCACCAGACCGAGTCGAAGAAGTTCCACGCCACGTTGATCGCGGCCTGGTTGGCGAACGCGTTGTGCGAGAAGTAGACGGTGCTCTGCGTCATCGGCATCTTCTGGATGCCGCCGCGCGACGGATAGTAGAGTCCCCACGTCAGCAGTCCGCAGAGCACCGCAGTGCCGAGGGACGCGGGAATCGACAGCCGCTGCCACGATGCGACCATCGGCCACCACCACCGGAAGTACGCCATCAATACAATCGCGACCAGCACCACGAGGATCACGGCGAGGAGCTTGATCGGCGCGGACCCGGCCGAGGCGAGCATCTCGCGCGGCGTGTTGAGATAGCGGAGCACCGCGTCGTCGATCCGGAATCCCCACTCGCGGAAGAGCTGGAGGTCGATCGTCGCGAGGAGAAGAAACGAAATCATGAGCAGCAGCGAGACGGCGGTGACGAGCCGCGCGGCGAACTTCGGCGCCAATCCGGAGAAGAGACCGGTGAGGACGAAGGCAATCGCCGCGGGGAAGCACGACGCCGACATGTCCATCCGGGCGCCGTAGAGGAAGATCCCGCCGACGTTCAGCAACCCCGCGCGCGCAGCCTCGGTGTGGTGATAGAGGACGAAGGCGACACGCAGCAGGGTGAAGAACGCCATCCACATCGCGAAGTACGCGATGCAGAACTTGAGGCGTTGCAGCATCGGTCTACTTGATCGTCGCCCCGACCAGTTGTGCGACGGCACTCAGCGTCGTTTGTGCGGCGTTGAGGCCGAGCATGAAATCCTTGTCGGAATAGGTGGAGAAGACGTCGGTCGGCTGGTGCCACTGCGGATCCCATCCGGTCCCGATCTGCGCCAGGCGTTCGTCCTCCCGGAGCGACAGCGTCGCGGTGAGATCCTTGAACGGATCGGAATCGGTGTTGCTCATGTGGTCGCTGACGGTCGCCGGATAGGTCGTGGCGTACTTCTCGTTCGAGGTGCGGAAGTACCAGGCGAGCTTCTGCGACGAATCGACCATCTTCGACGTCCCGGCGAATTCGATATTGACGTCGGCTTCGGGGCGCTGCTCGGGATTCATCGTCCCGTCGGCACGCGGCATCCCGTGATCGAACATCATCATGTCGTGCTGGATCATGCCAAGCCAGCGCGGCTCCGGATACTTGCCGGAGCCGGCGGGATCTTCCTTCCCCTGCAGACCCTGGCGCTGTTCCACGTACGCCTTGCTCCCGT
Source organism: Gemmatimonadales bacterium (assembly GCA_036500345.1). NCBI lineage: Bacteria > Pseudomonadati > Gemmatimonadota > Gemmatimonadia > Gemmatimonadales > Gemmatimonadales bacterium. Next base: position 21,999 of record DASYCE010000021.1, read on the forward strand.
TCAATCCGGTTTCCTCGTTGTTCCAGAGGATGAAGCGGATCGAGCGGTCGGTGTGCACGTCGGGCGATGAGAAGACGCGCGCCAGCTGCATCACCAGCGCCGACCCCGAGCCATCGTCGTTGGCCGCGGCGCCGAATCCGTGACCATCCATGTGGCCGCCGACGATGTACATCTCGTCGGGGTGCGTCGTGCCGATCTTGGTGCAGTAGACCTCCTCGCGCTCGCCCGGCTCGTCGGGCTGCGCGTCGATGCGCCGGAGGGTCGTGTCCGGCTGGCGCATCGGATCCATGTTGACGCCGGTGGCGGTGCGCACGCCCTTGAGCACGTCGCCGCCGCGATCGGTCGCCCCGGGTTCGTACGGAATCGGAGTGCCGGCAGCGCGCGGCGTGCCGCCACGGCCGGTGCGCGTCGAATCAGGTGGCCGAATCTGCCGGCCGGTGTACTGGTACTTGATCCGCTCGGTGTTGGTGCAGCCGTAGCTCTTGAGCTGCGCCTCGATCCAGTCGATCGCCGCGCGATTGCGGTCGGTACCCTGCCGCCGGTCGCCGAATCGCGTCAGCCCGCGCACGTTCTCCTTGTATTGCCCCAGCGTGAGGCGCGAGACGAGGGTGCGAACCGGGTCATCGGCCTGCGGCGCACTGGTCCGTGGCTGGCCGCCCTGGCCCGGGAGTGCAGCGGGTAGACTCCACGCCGCAACCGCGGCGAGGGCAATGGCAACAGTGGAACGCACGTGGTACTCCGGATCGTGGTGAGTGAACGACGGAACGATACCATCGAGTGAGCTGATGATGCACTCCCCGCACTGGGTCTCCAGATGGCGCGTCCTATATTCGGAACCCATGAATCCGAATCGTCCGCTGGGGATCTGGCTCGCCGTCTGGGCGGGGATGCTCTTCGTCCTGATCCTGATCGGCGGGGCGACCCGGCTCACCGAGAGCGGGTTGTCGATCACCGAGTGGCAGCCGGTGGCGGGGGTGATCCCGCCGCTGACACAATCGCAATGGAACGACGAGTTCTCGCGCTACAAGGAAATCCCGCAGTACCAGGCGGTCCACGCCGGGATGACCGTCGACCAGTTCAAGACGATCTTCCTCTGGGAATACACCCATCGCCTCTGGGCGCGGCTCGTCGGTGTCGCGTTCCTCGGTCCGCTGCTCTGGTTCCTCTTCCGTGGCATGGTTCCACGCAACGTGCGCGGCCGTCTCTGGCTGCTGCTGATCCTCCTCGGCGCGCAGGGCGCGCTCGGCTGGTTCATGGTGTCGAGCGGATTGAGCGGGCGGATCGAGGTGAGCCAGTACCGTCTCGCCGCTCACTTCTCGGCGGCACTCCTGATCTATGGTGCGACGGTGTGGATGGCGGCAGACTTTCTCGTCGATCGGCATCCGGTCGGGCACGCCAGCGAACCGCGACTGAGGCGCTGGGCCGGAACGTTGACCGGACTCGCGGTGGTGACGGCGATCGCCGGCGCGTTCGTGGCGGGCTTGCGCGGCGGACATGTCTTCAACACCTGGCCGCTGATGGGCGGAAGTGTCGTGCCGCCGGGATACACAATGCTGTCGCCGTGGATCCGCAATCCGTTCGAGAATCCCGGGGCGGCGCAATTCGACCATCGCTGCCTGGCGTATCTCACCGTGATCAGCGTGGTGCTCTTCTGGATGATTGCGCGCCGGCATCAACTCGGCCGCCATCAGCGGATTGCGCTGGGGCTCTTCGCCCTGGCTGCGGTGGGCCAGGTCTGTCTCGGGATCGCGACGCTGCTGCTGATCGTGCCGATCCCGCTTGGTATTGCGCACCAGGGAGGTGCGATCGTCTTGATTACTGCTGGATTGGTGGCAACGCACGCGCTGAGAACCGAACAAGTCCCCAACCAACGGTAGCACTCCGCCGGGAGGTCGCTTCAAACCGTCGACAGGGACCTTCAACAGTTGAACAGGGCGTTCCGCTCTGGTGACAGCGGAGTTCGCGAGGCGATCACCACGCTTCATGGAAGACACACAGCGGTTCAAGTGAGTCACACAGCGCTTCAAGTGAGTCACACAGCGTTCCAACTGTGTCACACAGCAGTTCAACCGTGTCACAGGGCATTCCAACAGTGTCACACGGCGTTCCAACAATACCAAACCCGATTTCGCGGACTGATCAGCGCGTTCATCGGAAGAATCGGCGCCTCCCGCGTGCGACATCCAGCGGGTCGTGACTGTTTCATCGCGCTTCATGTCGGTCATTCGACGCTTCATGACGGACAGAGGCTGGCGATCGGCATACGAAGCGCCGCAGATGGTAGAAAGACAGCGTCGATCGGTTCACGAAGCGCGGTCCAGGTGCAACCGACAGCGTCGGGTGACGGGCATCGCATCGTCGGGGTCGCCGTCCCGGCGATCCGTTGTAGAATGAGCGAGGTCCGTCATCGGATCCGCGAGTTCCGCTGACGAATCACGTCACTTCGTCTTCCAATCAGTCGACTTCGCGACGGAGTGTCCGACGTTTTTTGTATTAATTCACGACAACAGTGTCCCTAAATCAGGACACTCCTGACACCCCCGTTTTTCGTATCTCGCGACTGCACAATCACTTGCACTTTGGCACACCGGTCGCATGAACAGGCTGCGGCCGGGTGCCCTGGGCAGCCGGCATTCCCATTGAACATTCCGCTGGATCACTGGTTCGCATGGCCCCAGGGGCCTGTGCGAATCCCCTTGAGTGGAGGAGTATATGAAGTCGACAACGCGCAGGAGACTCTCGATGGCGCGCCGGGTGCTGGAATTCGTGCTGGCGCACCCGCAGACGGACACCGGCTACGCCGCGGTGGTCACGCGTCTGCAGCAGGAAGTCGCCCAGGCCGACACGGCCGGGGTACAGCAGGACAGCGGGATCGAGCGGGAGCATGCCGCGATCGGGCGGCGGACCGTTCTGCGCGACGCGGTGCGATCGCAGCACCTCGTCCGGCTGTCGCGGATCGTCAAGCGGGCGGCGAAGGAGCACCCGGAGCTGTATGGCCGGTTCACGCTCCCGACCCATAACACGCCGAACCGTGGCTTCCTCAACAAGGCGAAGAGCATGCTCGCCACCGCGACGGAGATGAAGGACGTCCTGAGCACCCTCGGCCTGGGTGACACCTTCATCGACGAGTTGACCCAGGCGGTCGCGGCACTGGAAGGGGCGACGACGGATGCGCACGTCGCGCGGAATGACCATGTTGGCGCCAGCGCGCAGCTCGACCAGATCGCATCGGTCGCGGCTGTCGATGTGAGCGTGCTCGACACCTTCGTGAAGCGGATCTACGGCAATGATCCGATGACGATGGCGGCGTGGCAGAGCGCCAAGAACATCGCGGGACCGTTCAGGAAGGGCGAGGAAGCAGAGACGCCGGAGCCCGCGCCGGCACCTGAACCGGTGGCACCGCCGCCGGTGCCGCCAGTCCCGTCAGCGGCGGGTCAGCAGTAACAAGGTGTTGAAGAGAAGCAGGATGACACGAATCGGCTGATGCCGCTTGCATGATGGAATTGGACGCGAGCGGCATTGGCTGAGCGTGCCGTCAGGGAACAACCTTACCGACCACCACCACGCTCCTCAACCAGTCGCATCGACTCACGGCTGACGAAAATCTGTGCCGCAAACTGTTCGCCCCAGCCGAGCGGCGTCACGTCGCGATACTCGCGCAGCGGCCCGCCACCGTGCCCTTCTTCCAGCCTCGCCCTGATCGACGCGCGGATGTTCGGATCGGCGCCGCGAGCGAGGAGGAGCCGGGTAAACGCTGCGTCATCGGGACGCCCCTTGCCGTAGTTCACCCAGAAGTTGTGCTGCGATACGACCGTCGAGAAGAGCGCGGTGTAGCCACCAAAGCCATCGGCATCGACGGCCGCCCGCGCGTCGACAGGCATCCCGTGATCGAGGAGCCACGTCGCGATCTCCAGTTCGTCGAAATACGCGGCGATGTGCAGCAACGTCGTCCCGGCAACCGGCGTTCCCTGCGCAGTATACGGCTCGCGGAGCCGGGTCATCGGAAAGACGTCGGCGACGTCGAAAGTGCGCGTGAGCAGATCCGGATCGCGGGCGAGGTGTGATTCGAGGAGGTCGATCCGGCCGCGATGGAGCGCCATCACCGGCGTGTCGGGGAGCTCGAGACCGTGTTCGACGTACATCGCGAGGATGCGATGCTTGGCGTCAGGCTTTCGCGAGTCGGAGCCGAGCAGATGCTCCATCGTGTTGATGTCGAGCCCCTCCGGCGGGATGCGAACGCCTAAGGCGAAGAGGGCGGCGGTTCCCGCGTCGTTGAGGGTGTATGCGGGTCCGGTGAGGGCGCGGACGTCGAGCGGCGGACGACCGGCCATCTCGTAGATCATTTGCAGCGTGCCGGTCTTCCCCTGGAGGGCGGCGCGGCCCGCGGCCGACAGCAGGTCGGTGGCACCCATCTGGTGGAGCATCCGGATAATCTCGTCGCGGCCGAGATTGGCCGCGTAGGTCAGCGGCGGTCCCCAGTTGCTGTCGGTGCGAATCAACACCGGCTCGTGCAGGAGATGCGGATTCGCCGTGATGAGCGATCGGACGGTGTCGATCGAATCGTCGCAGATCGCGCGCGCGAGATTCACCCCCTGGACAAGGCGCGGCCAGCTCGTCGCCTGATAGGAGCGCGCCAGGACGAGTTGCGCATCGGCAAGCTTTGCTGTCGAGGGGTCGACCGGATCGGGGTGATGTTCGCGGAGTTCGGCGACGGCGATGGGATCGCCGGCGTGGATGGCGCGAAGGAGTTCCTTCGCCTGGCGGTGCAGCTGATCGAGGTCGGGATGAACGGGAAGGCGGCGGACGGGCATGACGATCCTCCTTGAGGTCGCCCTGGTCCGCTGACGGGCTAAGGAGGTTCGGGATGTATCCGGAAACTCGGCACTACTGCAGGTGGACGCAGTCCTTCCCGCGGACAGGCGGCGCCCTGCGCGCCGTGCAGAGAAGGTAGGCGCAGGTAAGGGAGGCGCAAGGCGAAGGTCGGTTCACGGGTCGAGCGCCTCCGCTTCGTCGGCGACAGTCGATGCAGCGAGTGCGCGGCTCCTGAGCTCGCCGGTGCCGTCATCATGACCATCGACCTTGAGTGCAAGCTCGAGGGCGGCGAGATAGATCCATGGAAGTGTCGCGAGTTGGATCCGTCCGTCCTGATCGGTGCGGAATCCGTCAAGTGCGCGGAAGAGACCGCGCAACCCGCCGACGGCGCGGAGCAGTTCGGCGGCGCGTTCATCGTTGCGCACGGAATAGAGCTTCGGCTTTCCGGGTGCCTTGGTCGCTATCCACGGCCACAGATGGTGGTAGAGATCGATGGCGTGATCGCCGATGACGATCTGATCATCGCGAAGGCCGCAGATCATCAGCTCACCGGCGTGGGTCCAGTCGATAGTGAGACGGCGGACATCTTCGCGGCTGATTGGCACCAGCCTGCTGTATTGAGTGAAACCGTGCGCCAGCGGAAACCACCGAAGCGACGCGTAGCTGACAGCAAGAATCAATGGCGTGGCCAGCGTCATGCCCACAACAGCATAGCCAACATACGCAGTTCCTTCGTGTAGGCCGATCGTAACGAGGCCTGCAACAGCAACAGCAATCGCGATGAACCACGACCACAAAGCGACGCGTTCCTTCGCAAGCCATCGCTGGAGGAGGAAGACCGGAGCAGTAAGCGTGTACTCTGAAAGCGCGACGATCCACATCCACGGATCGGTGCCGAAGATCAGGTATCCCAGAACGATGGATATAAGACCGCTGACGCCGAAAAAAATGTAGACCAAGCGATACATTCTCGATCGCTTGTCCACTTCTCGCTGCAGCTGAAAAGCGAGCGACTCCTCTCCACTTTCCGGCGCTCCGATCTTGATCAGTTCAACGGTGCCGAGCCTGACTGGGGCAAACGCGGACGGCGCCTCGCCAGCCGGAGTTCGCGCGGCGAACCGGGCCGAGAGTTCCGGAAGTGCGGCCTCGGAGGCGTCAGGACCGAGAAGATTCCACTCGCCGCAATCGGAGCAGATGCGCCACACACGGTGGCGCACCGGGTCGAAAGCGATGCGTGACGCGTCGGGAATCGACGCGAGCTCGCCGTTCGGCGGGAACGGGCGGTGACATGTGATGCAGGTGAGGGACATTGGTCAGCGTCTCGACCCTGAGAGTAACCAGCTTCAGGGAACGAGGCGAGTGAAGTCGACGGTCGGAGGAGGGAGTCGCTGGGTGGCGGTGGCGCTAGTTGCCGAGGATCCAGCCGAAGCCGAACTGGATCAGCGCGTCGGTCTGGTTGCCGTGCTGCAGCTGACCGGGATTCAAACGCAATGACTGCGGCAGCGGAAGATCGAAGGTGTACATCAGCGCGCTCAGATCAAGGGTCGCGAGCAGGTGACGACTGACGTTGAGCTGCGCTCCGGCGCCGACGGCACCCGCGGGTTGGGCCGAGGAACCGTATCGCGAGTAGGCATCACCGCCATGGCGGATGAGTGCGGGGCCGGCACTAACCCAGAGATGATTCCCCGAGCGATTGCCGGCAACGGTCACCATCCCCTGCGCGACAATCATCTCGACTTGCGCCGGCGTCGTTGGAGTCGGACCTTCAGGACTGAAGATCGACGGCACCGTGCTTCTCGCGACAGACGCCATGATCTCGGCGCCGAATCGGTGGCCGAACCATGCCTTGGCTGCACCCCCGATCGCCGTCCCGCTGAGCCCCTGCGGCGTGAGCGGGAGATCGGTTGCGTAGACCGACGCAGCGTCGAAGTGCCCCAGCGGCCGGTAGTAGCCGATCGTCGGAGCGAGTGTCACGCTCACCTGCGCATGCAGTGACTGTGCAAGCGCGACGAGCACAATGGCTGCGCTGCAGATCGATCGTCGCATGCTGGATGGAAAAATCACGAGTCAGCTGGGTGGCGGAAGCGTTTCGACATCGAGCTCGGTGATTCGCGCACGACATGGCGTGAATCCGCATCCCCACTCAAGTGTGCGCCAGGCGGTGCCGTTCAACCGCTTGGCGGTGATGCCGTCGGGTGTACCGTGAAGGGTGAACGAGAATTTCGGGTCGAGCGCGCGGTGGTTATCGAGCGTGATGATGCCGAGCGCATCGACTCGTGCTCCGCAGCTCCGCGCGCTGGCGCAGGTGAACGACGCCTTCCATGGCGTGCTGCAGCCGGTCATGCACTCGGCCGACCAGGTGGCAGCCGAATGCTCGAGAATGATGGTGAAATGCGCAGGGGCGGCAGCGCGAGGTTGCGGCGCCGCGCTCGCGGCAACGAGAAATGCGCCAGTCAGGATTGCAGCGGGTCGGAACATTGCAGGTTCCCTCCGGATGCGGGCCCATGTCGGCGATACAGGTGCACCAATACTACAGCGTCGTGCGCTTGGGCGGCGGCGCTCCTGGCCCCCGCTCAGTGAAAATGGCAGGCCTTTCCCGGCGACCAGTCGCCGTTGGACCTGCGGATCATCAGGCGCGCGCGCCGTCTCGTGTCGACGCCCTCCCCGATCGTCCATGGCACCATGGTCGCATACTCTCCGAGCCAGCGTGCCAGCTCGGCGACCGGCAGTTCGAACTGGTCTGCGTCGGTCTCGAAGAGGAAGAGATCAGTCGGCGCCAGGCCAAGATGCGTGATCCCCTTGTTCAGCCATTGCAGCTGATTGGCGAATCGCTGCTCGGCGCGAACGCGCTGCTCATCGTCGAACGTGCCGATGTTCCACAGGGCGATCATCCCCGGTTCGGCGAGCGGCGCCGCGATCAGCGGCTTTGGGGCGCGGGAGAGGTGCTCGCGCGCAGCGGCCCAGCGCTCGCGCCTTCCATGCGGGGCGAATATCCATTCGAGCGGCGACGCAGGATGGTCTCGCGGCTGTTGTACAAACCGCATCACCTGAAGGGTCAGCTCAGCACACAGGTCCATCGTGCACCCCCACAGAGACGTTCGCAGCAGGGAGCATACTCGGCGAACCGGTCAGCTGTCACCTCTCGACCGTCTGCCGGCCGGCTCATCCGCTGGCGCCCGGAATTTGCCGTACATTCTGTTCATGCGCATCCGCGTTCATGGCGCCCTGGCAGTGCTCATTGTCGCGCATGCCACGGCGCAGCAGCCGGGCGATCTCAACAAGGCCAACCGCGACTCTCTCGCGGCGCATCGGATCAGCAGCACCACGCTCCGTGGCGAGGTCGTCGTGGACGACACCGCCATCGGCTCTCCGCGATCGCTGGCGACGCAGGGGCACTTCCTCTGGATCGCCGACCGCAACGGGCCGCCATTCGTCCACGTGGTCGACGTGCAATCCGATCGCGTGGTCGCATCGTACGGGGCCAAGGGCGAGGGACCGGGTGACTTTGCGGGGTTTCCCCGCCTGAGCATTCGACCTGGCGAGCCGTCGAATGGATGGGGGTACGACGAGCACCTGCGCCGCATGACACCGCTGCCCGAAGCCGCAAGATCAGCGGAACCGTCGACCCTCGGGCTGCCAGCCGACCGTTCCCTGTATGATCTTCGCTGGAACTCGCACGACCGCCTCCTCGGCGTCACCGACATGGATACCAGCCGGTATGTGGTCTACGATGCCAGCGGCAAACTTGTCGACAGATTCCTCGGCGGATTGCTCGGTAACAGCGACATTCCGATCCTGAGCCGGCGCTCCGCGTCCAATGGCTTCTCGTTCTGCAGTGCCGGCGATGGACGCCACGCGGCCGTCACGTTCGTCGCCGCCGGCCGCATCGAGCTCGTTGATGCATCGACGCACACGTTGCGGCGGGCGGCGGTCCCGTTTGCGTCGGACGGCGGTTTCACTCACGCACCCGACGGTCGCTGGACGTTTGACCATGGCACGCGGTATTACGCGGACTGCGCGGCGACGTCACGGCACCTGTATGCGTTGTTCGTCGGCAAGGCGTTCGCCGCGACGGGGGGTCGAGCCGTCGCGGCGGACTATCTGCAGATGTTCGACTGGACCGGACGACTGGAGGCGGTGTACCTCCTCGATCAGCCGATGAGTACACTCACGGTGAGCGGCGACAGCGTGGTGTATGCGGGCGGGACAGAAGTGACCGCAATCTATCGATTCAGGCTGCCGCGCCCTTAGTCGCACCGCCCGCCTTCCTCGCGCCGCGACCGGCGCGGACCGCCACCCCCAGCTAGTCGTCGTCGTGCTGGATGATGACGATCGGGTCCTTCTCCTTCTCTTCCTTGACGGTCCGCTCGGTCCTCACCGTCGTCTCGTCCTTCGATTCCGTCTGGCGACTTCCGCCGGAGTCCCGCTTCGTCTCGGTCCGTGTCTCGGAGGTCCGGGTGTATTCGCTTGGCTCGCTCATCGTCGATCTCCGTTGAAGGTGGTCGATTCCCATTCTCGGAGACGGCGCACTCGCCCCGCGATGCACTGTGCGAGTGATATCCCAGAAGGCGTCACCGCTTGACGTCAACCGAACCGGGAGGGAGCCATGCGTTTCATCAAGCCGCTGCTCACGTCACTTGGATTGCTGATGATCACAGGCGTGAACGCCGTAGCCCTGGCCGCGCAGGATCCCGCGGTCAAGGTGAACGTCAAGACCGACGCCACGGATACGACGTGGTACACAACGCCGGCGGCGATCGCGATCGGGTGCCTGATCGTGCTGCTGATCATCGTGCTGACGGTGCTGGCGGCGCGACGGAAGGGCGGAGGCAGCACCACCACGGTGATTCGCTAGCGCTTCGGGAGCGGGCCGACCGTACCGGCCGGCCCGGCATCCGGCGTTACATACCCAGCACATTCCTCGCGATCACCATCCGCTGAATTTCGCTGGTCCCTTCGCCGATGGTGCAGAGCTTCACGTCGCGATAGAACTTCTCCGCCGGGAATTCCTTGATGAAACCGTACCCGCCGAAGATCTGCACGCACTTCTCGGTCGCGCGGACGGCGACCTCCGACGCGTAGAGCTTCGCCATCGACGACCAGAGCGTCGTCTTCTCGCCGGCATCCTTCATCGCCGCGGCGCGATAGCAGAGGAGCCGAGCCGCTTCGATCTCCGTCGCCATGTCGGCGAGCATGAACTGGATCGCCTGGAAACTCGCGATCGGCTGGCCGAACGCCGGCCGCTGTTTGGCGTACTCGCGAGCCGCGTCGTAGGCACCGCGCGCAATCCCCACCGACAGCGCCGCGATCGAGATCCGCCCGCCGTCGAGGACCTTCATCGCATCGCTGAAGCCGTGGCCAACCTGGCCGAGGACGTTGGCATCGCTGACCCGGCAGTTCTCGAGAATCAGCTCCGCGGTGTCCGAGATCCGCATGCCGAGCTTGTTCTCCTTCTTCCCGGCGCGAATACCCGGCCGGTCCATCTCGATCGCGAACGCCGTGACGCCGTGACGGGCGCCGCGCTCGGTGACCGTGAGCACCACCGCGACCTGCGCGTGGCTGGCGTTGGTGATGAAGTTCTTGGTGCCGTTGATCACCCACTCGTTGCCGTCCTTGACGGCGGTAGTCTGCATCCCCGACGCGTCGCTCCCCGATCCCGGCTCGGTGAGCGCCCAGCATCCGATCCACTCGCCGGTGGTGAGCTTGCTCAGATACTTCCGCTTCTGCTCATCGTTCCCGGCGAGATAGATGTGCCCGCTGCAGAGCGAGTTGTGCGCCGCGACCGCGAGCGCGATCCCCGACTCGACCGCAGCAAGCTCCTCGACGATGTTGACGTAGTCGACATACGAGAGCCCGGCGCCGCCGAATTTCTCGGGGAAGATCGCGCCGAGCATGCCAAGGTCGCCGAGCTGGTGAATCACTTCGAGCGGGAGGTGCTGCGCTTCGTCCCATTCCATCACGTGCGGCTTGATCTCGCGCACGGCAAAGTCCCGCACCATCTGGCGGACCTGTTCCTGCTCGGCGGTCAGCTTGAAATCCATCGGCGATGCTCTCCCAGGGGCTGTTCGTCGCGCCATTTTCGCGCGGTCGCGGCATAGTAGCGCGGTCGGGGCCGGGATGACAGCTGTGTCCCTCGGCTTCGGCGCTTCCCTCGCTTCGCTCGGGACAGGCGGGATGACAATCAGTGATCGTCGCCGTCGCGGTCCTTGTCGGGGACGTCGACCGTCATCGGGAAGAAGAGCGAGGCCCGGGTCGCGGGGTACTTCGCTCCCCATCCCCTGGCGTCCTGCCAGAGGATCCGATTGAGCTTGGCGGTCGGTGCGGCGTCGGGAATGTCGAATCGCATCTTCGCCGAGGCGAGCGCCGCCTGGCGCTGGGCGCCGTGCAGGCGCGCCGGCGCCGGATTCACTTCGTAGATCGACTGCGCCGGTTCGATCGCCGTGTACGGGTGCAGGTCGGGCTTCTCCTTGGGAGTGATGAAGGCGTCGCCGAGATCGGTCGCCGCGAGATCGAAGATCGACAGCGCCGGGAGTCCGAGCATCAGTTCGATCGTCTTGAGCAGCGACGGATGATTGTAGAAGGTGGAATCGACGGCACCTCGCCGCGTGTACGGCGAGATCGCGAGTGCCACGGTGCGATGACCGTCGACATGGTCGACGCCGTTCTGCGCGTCGTCCTCCACGACGAAAATCGCCATATCCTTCCAGAAGCCGGAATGACTCAACGCGTCGACCACCTGCCCCACCGCGAGATCGTTGTCGGCCACACATGCCTTTGGCGTGCAGTCTCCCGCGCCGGTCCCCGCGGTGTGATCGCTCGGCAGCTGCAGCAGCACCAGATTCGGCATGCTGTCGCCGGCTTCCCACTGCGCCAGCGATCGCTTGAACATCTGCGCGCGGACCACGTCGGGAACGGCGAGGGTCCACGACGGGAAGTCGCGCACCAGGATGTGATCGAGCGACGGAATCGGCGAAGTGGTGTGAAATGGCGGATCGAGCCGCACTTCGCCGCCGGTGTGGTACTGCGCCAGCAATGCGCTCCGCACCGGGCCGGCGCTCTGGTCGCGCGGCTCGGGAGCGAATTCGCCGAACACCTCGACGCTCTTCCCTTTCGAGATTGCATCGTCCCAGATGAAGCCGCCGTTGGAATACGCCAGCGGATCGGAACCGTCGTAGGGATAGCTGCGTCCCTCATAGAGTGGCCAGAGGGTGTACTCGGTTTCGTTCGCCTGAGTCAGCCACTGATGTCCATCGGCAGAATTGCCGCCTTCGGCGAAGAAGCGGTCGAGCGTGACGAACTGTTCCGAGAGCGCATGGGCGTTGGGCGTGACGCTCCGCCCGTACATCACGAACTGCGAATCGTTGTCGCCTCGCGGGAGATCGCCGAGGATCTGGTCGTAGGTGCGATTCTCGCGGATGATGTAGACGACGTGGTGGATCAGCGACGGTTCGCCGGGGCGTTCGGGAACGGCGCGTGCCGCGACATTGGCCCGCGCCGCAGCAGCACCGGCGCCACTCGCGAGCGGCAGGCGATTGTTCTGCGACACGGCGACGGTGAACGCCGCGAGCTGGCCGCGCGTCGGCACGGGAACGACATTCACCGCACCCCGAACGGCATGAACGTACCGGCCGGTCATTCCGGCATTCGCTCCGGTCCCGGAGCCGACACCGAGCAGCGTGCCGATTGCGAGGTATTTCCCGTCGCCGCTGGCGTCGAGCGTCGACGGATACCACGCCGTCGGAATCATCCCGCGCAGCGACGCTCCTCGTGGTGCCACCGCGACATCATAGATCGCCACGGCGTTGACGCCACCGAGTGCCACGTACAGCGTGGCGCCATCGGGCGAGAGCGCCAGCGCGGTCGGCGCGAGACCCGCCGCGCGCGACCGGAACGGCGCCACGACGATGGAGCCGAGGAGTGAATCACCGCGCGAATCGATGACGGAGATCTCGTCGCTGTTGCCGTCGGTCACGTAGATCCGGTCGCGTCGCTGATCCCAGACGATATCGGTGGGATGGCGCCCGACGGTAATGCGCGATGAGACCTCGCCGGTGCGCAGATCGACGCGAGCCACGGTCCCCGCCATCGCGATCCCGCGGGGATCGATCCGCACCGCTTCGGCGCGCGCTTCGCAGCATTGCTTCGCCGACATCTCGGTTCCCTGCGGCTGCTTGCCGGCGAGTTCGGTGACCCATCCCGTCGCACCATCGTCGGCGATCACGGCACCGAGGGGTGCAACACCGAGTGCCACGGTGCGAATCGGTGCGCCGCTCGCCGCGTTCACGACGGCGAGTTGATCGTCGGCGGTGAGCGGGAGGACCGCGACGCGAACGCCTCCCGCACCGGCACCCGCCGCCACCGCCGGCGAACCCGCCATGTCGTGACCGAATCCACCCAGCGGATGGAGGCCATCCGCACCGATCGCAGTGAGTTGCGCAATCGATCCGGCGTTCGCCGCCGTCCCGGCGAGAGGGTGCGCGCCGGCGGGAACGCGCCCGACCGACGACAGCAGGAAGCGATTCGCGGCGGTATCCGCGGCGATGCCGTAGATCCCGGTGCGGCCACTGATCTTCCAGTGATCGGCGACGCGATTATCGACCCACGCCATCCGATAGACGTCGCTGCCGACCGCGACGACGATCTCGCTCGAGTTGCGAGCGAAGCGCAGGCCGGTCACGCGCCCCTGAAAGACTGTTTCGGCGCCGGCCGGCGTGATCCGCTGATTGGTGGCGATGACACCGGGGTCGGCAACACCGCGTTGCGGCCCCGCTGCCGCCTGAATGCCGTTCTGCGGGATCGAGGCGACCTGGAGGAGGATGTGGAGGATCAGCATCCCTGAACGCTACGACGAAATCCCCGCGAATGCTCCCCCATTGCGAGTCACGGTCGGATCACGCGGACCACGGCCTACGTCGCCGCAGTGGCGACCTGGATCGCGAGCGTCCCTGCCGCGTGCCAGGCGTAAAGCAACGATGCGAGGATGATCGTCAGGTAGACCGCGTCGACCACCCACCAGGTGCGCCGCATCCGTCGCACGTCGGCGTCGATGCCGCGTTGCGCTTCGTGCAGGGTGTACTGGCGCACCATCGCGATGACGATCTGCGCCACTGCGATGAAGGCGAGAAACGCGACCAGCGCGCCGAGGAACTTGAGCAGCTGCGGCATCAAGGTCTTGTCGAGGCCGAGGGATTCGCGTGCCGAGACCATCGCCACCGCGCCGAGCGCCACCACGACGACGAACTTGCCGTAGGTAGCGAAGGCGTCGCGCGCCATCACCGTGCAATAGCGCTCCCGTTCGACCAGGAGCTTGTAGCGTTCGAGGACAAAGCCGTCGTGAAGTTCCACCGGTCATCCCTCCTCGCAGATAATGCGCGGAAACCGGAATCGCCGTAAGGGGCCGCAGTATCAGGAAGAGGGGACGGCGATCGGCCGCCGGCAGGCACTTACGGCGTGGCGGCTGGGCCGGTCTCCGCGATCAGGACGTGCCCGACCGGTCCGTTGCGGAGGCCGTCGGTGCGGTTGGCGAAGAGGCGTTGGTGTATCTCGTCGGGGCCGAGATCGATGACGGTGGAAAAGCCGATCCGGTGGAGCGTCGCCGCCAGCTCTTCCGGCTCGAACCGCGCGATCCACGGCTCCCCATGGCGCGCCACGCGACGTGCGCTCCGCCCGACGAACCATTTCACGAGGAGCGAGAGGTGACGGTCGCTGATCATGTAATCGAAGACGACGCTCGTCCCCGGCGCGCAGCCGGCGATATCGGTCAGGGTCGCGATCACTTCCGATTCGTGCAGATACATCGTCACGCCGAGCCACGTGAAGCAGGCGGGACGATCGAGGGCGAATCCCGCCGCCACGAGCGACGCGATCAGCTTGTCGGTCGTGAAGTCGATCGGCACGTACGTGACGCTCGGCGGAATCGTGATCGATGCGGCGGCGAGCCGCTCGCGCTTCCAGATCTGTGTGGCAGGGTAATCGACTTCGAAGACGCGGAGAGATGGAAAGCGGTCGTGCGAGCGATATGCGAAGGTGTCGAGCCCGGCACCGAGAATCACGTACTGATCGACGCCGCGGGCGACTCCCAGGGCGAGCTGGTCTTCGGCGATCCTGCTGCGTGCCGCGAGAAATCCGCGGAGCTGCGATGATCCCGGGAAGCGGCGGCGCGCCGCATCGCGCTGCACCCGCGCCACGCCTTCGGGCGGGAGGATGTCGAGCGCGAGCGGATCGTCGAGAATCAACGGATCATCGAGCACGCGATGCAGCGCGCGTCGCGCGGCAGCACCGAGCGCGGTGCGGCTGGGGCGGCCCTCGATCACGTCAGTGCGGTGTGACGGGCCGGGTCACGCGTCAGGTGGATCGAAGCGCGGCACGCCGTTCTGTCCCGGCGTGAAGACTTCGACCGACAAGGTGAAGGTGCGCTGCTCCGATGGGCGCAACGCACCGACACCGACGATCTGCCGCGCGACTTCCTCGCCGCGCTCGTTGCGAATCGAGAGGAGGACCGAGTATTCCCACGCCCCGCCATCAGCTGGATGGCGGAGCGTCCCCTCGACTCGCAGCGGTGAAAAACTTGGTGCAGCCTTCTGCTGCTGCGCGCTGGCATCGAATCGCAACCGATGCTTGCACGCTGGGCAGATGCTGGCGCTCTCGAGAATCGTGGCCCGGCAGTGCGGACAGGTCCGGGTGGTGCCCGGCGCGCCCTGACGGGTCGTGCTCATGACGCGGAGCCACTCTCCATGCGAAGCGCGGCCTTGCCACCCTTCTCTTCCCATCCGAACTCGACCTGACCGCGCATCCGCGATCCGGCCGCCACGGTGAGTGACCCGGCCTTGAGGTCGCCGTTCAGCACGCCGGAATCGAGCAGCTCGACGCGCGAGGCGGCTTCGATATTCCCCTCGAGTTCGCCGCCGATGATCACGGTGTTGGCGCGGACGCCGCCGGTCACCTTGGCGCCGACTTCGATGGTAAGATGGCCCTGCACGTTGACGTCGCCCTTGAAGCGTCCGGCGATCCGCACATGGCCGGCGCCTTCGATCTTCCCTTCCACCGTCAGGTCGGAGGCGATCAGCGATTCCTTCGCTTCGGAGTTACGGCGCGGAAGATCAAAGCTCTGCGTGGGCTCGGGGCGCGGCGGGGTGTCGAGCTTGGGCGCCGGCGTATTGGTAATCGGCACGGATTCCTTCTTGGCTGGGGTCTGTTCCTTCCAGATCGTCATGGCTCGAAGTTCCTGTGGTGGTTACACAGCGCCGCCGCGTGGAGGCGCCGCGATTGTTGGCTACGTGTGGGGGAGCGACGAAGATACCCCCGTCCGGCTACATCCGCTCGTCCGCACTCGGCCCGTAAATCGATGGTATCGGCACGTCGAGCAGCCGCAAATAGACGGTGAGCTGACCGCGGTGGTGCGCGAGGTGCGAGATGTGGTTCCGCACCACCACGCTCCGGGGCGCCGCCCAGAAAACCTGGTCCCCTCGCTTGAGCGACCAGGTCCCCGCGAAAGTCTCGTCGCTCGCCCGGGAAAGCGCCTCCCGCCCCTCGCGGACGTTGCGGTCGAACTCGTCCATCAACGCGGAGTGCGTCTGGTTGCCATACCCGGTACCTCCGCCGAGATCGAGCGAGTCGTTGGTGAGGGTCTGGGCGATCCACCCCGGCATCCAGCTCACCAGCTGGGCCAGATGGCCGAGGGAGAACGACTTGGGATGCGGCTTCCAGTCCCCCTTCTCCTCCGGGACCCGCTCGAGGAGGCGGCGAGTGGGAACCATTTCCTGGTCGAATTCGGGGAGGAGCGAGGTGCCGATGGTCATCGGAGACTCCACGTCGATGGATCGAACCGGTGGGGACGATCGCATTCCCGGACCGCGCACCAATGCGAAGCGGTTCCCGGGGCCAGTTCCAATTCTATACGTGATGACGAGTTCGCTGCACCGGGGGGTATCGGTCACAATTGCGTACTGCTGCAAGCGGGCCTAACGTTCGCGCCTCCCCCGAGTAGATGGTCCGCTCACACCGGCTGGTGGCAGGTGATCGGCGCCATTTCGCCGACCAAGAGGTGTCTCGTGATCCGGTTGCGTCATCGATTCGTTGCTGCGGGCATTGCGGCGCTCGCATTCACGTTTTCCGTTCCGCAACTCCAGGCACAATCGACGACGGCCGCCGTACCCGATCGCTATCCGGTGTCGAAGGCCGATGCGGATTTCATGCAGGGGATGATCATGCATCACGCCCAGGCGGTGGAGATGGCGCGGTGGGCGCCGACGCATGGCGCGAGTCAGGCGATCCAGACGCTCTGCGCACGGATCGCGGTGTCGCAGCGCGACGACATCTTCTTCATGCAGAACTGGCTCCGCGAACACAACTTCGCCGTGCCGGATACCAATGGTCACATGCCGATGGCGTCGATGCAGGGAATGTCCGGGATGTCGATGAGCTCCGACACGGCGCCGATGCTGATGCCGGGGATGCTCACGCCGGCGCAGATGAAGATGCTCGACGCATCGCGCGGCCCCGATTTCGACCGCCTCTTCATGACGTTCATGATCCAGCATCACAATGGTGCGCTGCAGATGGTCGATACGCTCTTCGCTTCGCCGGCCGGCGGGCAGGACGACGACATCTTCAAGTTTGCCACGGCGGTGCACGCCGACCAGACCGCGGAGATCGCCCGGATGGAAGCGATGCTCCAGGGGAAGTCGGTCACCGCCGTTGATCCATGATCCCGATTTCACTCACCACTGTTGTCCCGCTGTCCCTTAAACGGATTCGTCCATGACATCACTGCATCGAACGTCCGCGCGGTGGACCACCGCACTCCTTTCGCTCGCCGGCGTAGCGCTCTACGTCTCGGCGTGCGGTCACTCCTCGACGCAGGCATCGACCGCGCCGACACCGGCGGCGGGCTCGGGCCCGATGTCGCAGATGTCGCCGCTGCCGACGCCTGACATGTCGGCGATGGACGCGATCGCCGCGCCGTCACCCGATCCGCGCGTTGGCCTCGCACCCGGCGAATGGGACGCGGCGACGAAGACGATCACCAAGCCCGCGGCCGAGGCGATCTGGAACATGAACATGGTGTCGCACACGCCGCCGAGCCCGGCTTCGGCGGGGGCGACGCACTCCGATCTCGCCTTCGAGGGGAAGTACGTCATCCAGGGGAACTACAACGGATACGAGGTATGGGATATCTCGAATCCGAGCCACCCGACGCTCGCGACCGGGTATAGCTGCCCGGCGTCGCAGGATGATATCTCGGTGTGGGGACATCTCCTCTTCGTCTCGGCAGAAGCGACCAACTCGCGCACCGATTGCGGCACCGGCGGCGCGCCGGGCGCGGTCAACAAGGACCGCATCCGCGGCGTGCGCATCTTCGACATCACCGACATCGCGCATCCGAAGGTGATCACCGAAGTGCAGACCTGCCGCGGGTCGCACACGCACACCGTGGTGACCGACCCGAACGACAAGAACAACATCTACATCTACATCTCGGGAACGTCGGGCGTGCGCCCGGCGGCGGAGCTGGCGCGCTGCATCCCTGATCCGCGCGATCCGAACACCGCGCTCTTCAACATCGAAGTGATCAAGGTGCCGTTGGCGCACCCCGAGCAGGCGGCGGTGGTGAGTCACGCGCGCATCTTCCAGGATGCAGCGACCGGTGGTGATCTCGTCAACCGGATCGGCTCGCATGGCGCACCGGCGTCGGATGTCGGCGCGGCAGCTGGTGGACGTGGTCGGGGTGCAGGTGCCGGCGCGGGTGCCGCACCGACGGTGTTCGTCCGTCCGGCTCCCGGCAACATGACCGGCGCAATCGCCGAGATTGCTCCCGGCGTCACCGATGATGCGCGTCAGAAGACCGCTGACTCACTGACCGCCGCGGGCTACTTCGCGCTCAACCGTGGTGGCTTCGGCGGCCGCGGTGGTGCTGGTCGCGGTGGCCGCGGTGGTGGTCGCGGCAACGTGCCGGCGACGCACGACGACTCGCTGACGATCTGGAGCGAGTACGCGCTGTCGAAGGTGACGCCGCTCACTGCGACGTCGAGCAAGGCCGATTCGATGAAGTGGTCGAAGTCGACCGACTCGCTCCGCGCACTCGGCTACGCCAACATTCCGTTCCCGCCGACGCCGCGCGGCACGCTGACCCAGTGCCACGACATCACGGTGTATCCGAGCGTCGGCCTCGCCGGCGGCGCCTGCGCCGGGATGGGCCTGCTCCTCGACATTCACGATCCGGCGAACCCGCGCCGCATCGATGCCGTCGCCGACACCAACTTCTCGTTCTGGCACTCGGCAACGTTCAGCAACGACGGGTCGAAGGTCCTCTTCTCCGATGAGTGGGGTGGCGGCGGGCGTGCCTACTGCCGCGCCACCGACCCGAAGAACTGGGGCGGCGACGCGATGTTCGACATCGTCAAGGGGAAGATGGTCTTCGAGGGGTACTACAAGATGCCCGCGGCGCAGACGCAGGCGGAAAACTGCGTGGCGCACAACGGCTCGCTGATTCCGGTCCCCGGGCGCACCGTCATGGTGCAGTCGTGGTACCAGGGCGGGATCTCGGTGTTCGACTGGACCGATCCGACGCACCCGAAGGAGATCGCCTTCTTCGATCGCGGCCCGCTCGATGTCCCGGCGAACAATGGGACGAGCGACGCAGGCTTCTGGTCGTCGTACTGGTACAACGGCTACATCGTCGGGTCGGAGATTCAGCGCGGCATGGACATCTTCGAGCTGAAGCCGAGCCCGTATCTCTCGCAGAACGAGATCGACGCGGCGAAACTGGTGAAGTTCGACTGGCTCAACGTGCAGGATCAGCCGCACTTCGTCTGGCCGGCGAACATCGCGGTGCCGCGCGCCTACCTCGACCAGCTGGTTCGCTGGAACGGGATCTCCGGCTCGCGTGCCGCGGCGATCAAGACCGAACTCGATGCGGCGGACGCCATGTCGGGCGGGGCCAAGAAGGCCGCCTTCAGCAAGCTCGCCGGTGAGCTCAACGGCGATGCCGCGAGTGCCAAGGATGGCGCCCGGGTCCGCGCGATGGCTGCGTCGGTGACGCAACTCGCCAACGCGAGCTGAACGGCAGCAGCACTGTAGTAGCGGGTGATAGAGCGAATGGCCGCCAGCAATGGCGGCCATTCGTGCGTTCGGGGCCTTCGCCACTCCGCTTCAGTGGTGATGCAATTAGCGTCCTCGAACAGCGAGACCGACCATGTAGCCGAGAAACGCACCGATCGCCGCGAGCAGGAGTATGCCCCCGCCCCCGAAAGGACCACTGTCACGATCGTGGAAAGTGACGTAGCCGATCGCGGGCAGTGCGACCGCACCGATCGCCGCCCCAATGGCCGGCGCATTCGAAGCGTGGCGAGCGTCGACATCCGGGTGTCGAGGAACCGCCGGAACTCCCTCGAGGCGCGCGGCCGCTCGGAGCTGCCAGTCATATCGACCGGGCGATGGAACTGACTGCGCTCCTGCCCTGGCGCCGATCAGCGTGAACGCTGCGATCGTAAACGAACGTCTGAGATAGATGTGCATCAGCCAATCGCGTCGAGAGGACTCAGTAGATCCCCGGAATGAACCGCGCCACGCGCGATGAATACTCGCGGTACTGATCGCCGAACGCTTCGGTGAGCACTGTCTCTTCCGCCCGTGCCCGGATGTCGGCGCCGAGAAGCATGAGGACCACGGCGACCCACATGATCGTGGTGGGAATCCAGATCGCAGAGCCCAGGGCGAGGAGATCGAGACCGGCGTAGATCGGATGGCGCACCAGGGCGAACGGTCCGCCGGTGGCGAGCTCGTGATCGCTCTCGATCCGTGCCTGGAAGCGCCACGACCGGAAGTGAAGGAGCGCCCAGCACATCAGCCGCGCGCCGACCGCTATCACCAGTGCACCGACCACCTGTTGCCCGGTAAACCAGTGCGGCACGCCGGTGCCGAAGACCGCGCTGCCAATTCCCATGTACATCACGAAAAAGCCGATGGCATGGATCGCGACGAGGAGCCGGGAGAAGCGCGCGGTCGTGGGGACTGCCGCGGCGGGTTGGGCGGTGGCCGGCTCTGACGTGGTCGGCTCCGCCGCTGCCGCGGGATCGGGCTCCGTCGACCGGCTCAGTGATCGGGTGATCCCGAAGGCGGCCCAGAAGGCGCCGTGGACGGCATAGATCGCGATGTCGAGGGTGATCCTGACGGTAACCATCCTCAAATGTCGCCCGGCAATGGAATCGGGCAACTCCCTGAACCGGGAACCGGATCGGGGCAACCTCGCTTCCAGTTGCAGCGTCCAACCGATGCATTGCGCTGAAATGGATACTGCCGTAGCGTTCTGAAACCGCGACTTAGCAAGTCCCGTACGCAATCCACTGGCACCGATGCGTCCCGAGCAACATGATCTAGGCGCGCGGTACCATCGAAGATTCCGGAGGAATAGCGTGAACAGGAGCGGGCGTTTCTACGCGGCGGTTCTTGCCGCGGTCGTCGGATTGGCCGGTACCCGGTGGCAGCCAGCCGCGGCGCAGGCAGCGTCGACCGCGCCTTCGGCGAGCCCCCGGCCGCCGGTCTTTCCGCAGCTCTATCCGGTGACCCCCGAAGACGTGAATTTCGTGACCGGGATGATCGCACATCACTCGCAGGCGATCGTGATGGCCAAGTGGGCGCCGACGCACGGTGCGAGCGAGGACATCCAGACCCTCTGCTCCCGGATCATCAACGCGCAGACGGACGAGATCGCGCTGATGCAGCGATGGCTGCAGGACCGCCATCAGCCGGTTCCCGAGGCGAAGCCGGTGCCGATGAAGATGATGATGAACGGTGTCGAGACCGAAATGCTCATGCCGGGGATGCTGACCGACGAGCAGATGAAGCAGCTTGATGCCGCGCGTGGAACCGATTTCGACCATCTCTTTCTTCGTTTCATGATTCAGCATCACCGTGGCGCGGTGCAGATGGTCACCGATCTCTTTGCCGCGGGCGCAGGGCAGGATGAAGGGGTCTTCAAGATGGCCAACGATATCCAGGCCGATCAGACCACGGAAATCAACCGGATGGCCAGAATGTTTCTCACCATGCCAGGGGTATGACGATGACACTCTCGATGCACCGAACGGTTCTTGGACTCGCGGTCGCAGCGGCTGCGGTTCTCACCATCCCCGCGGCGGGGCAGGCGCCGAATCCCGACCCGCGGGTCGGATTGCGCGGCGGCAAGCTCGACACCAACGGCGTGGTCGAGCCCGCAGCGATGGCCGCGTGGAACATGCGGCTCCTCTCGAATACCACGCCGCCGGCGCCGTTTCTCGGCAAGACCAACGCCGACCTCGCCTTCTCCGGGAAGTACGTGATCCAGGGGAACTACGGCGGGCCGCTGCTGTGGGATATCTCCGATCCCGCACATCCGGTGCTGGCAAAGACCGATCTCTGCCCCGCGTCGCAGGACGACGTCTCGATCTACAAGAACCTGATGTTCGTGTCGAGCGAGTCGAATACCGGCCGCCTCGATTGCGGCGCCGGCGGTACCGGCCGCGATTCGGTATCGTCGGAGCGGATGCGCGGCGTGCGCATCTTCGACGTCAGCGACATCAACAATCCGAAGTACGTCGCCAACGTCCAGACCTGCCGCGGTTCGCACACGCACACCGTGGTGAATGATCTGCACGATCCGGCAAACGTATACGTCTATGTGTCGGGACAGGCGCAGGTGCGGCCGTCGTCGGAACTCGCTGGCTGCGTGAGTGATTCGCCCGACAAGAATCCCAATTCCGCGCGCTTCCGGATCGAAGTGATCAAGGTGCCGCTGGCGCATCCGGAGCAGGCGGCGATCGTCAACTCGCCGCGCATCTTCAACGATCTTGCCGCCCCGCCGACCCATGGCGAAGCGGCCCTCGAGATCGCGGCGCTCGACTCCGCGCGGCGCGTCGGCGCGTTCATCGCCGAAATCGGGACGCAGCACATCGTGCTCCCGCCGGCGTTCGTGAAGCCGCAGCTCGACAGCGTGGTCAAGGCACGCGGCGGCACCGGCGCACCGACCAAGGCCGACAGTGATGCCTTCCGGGCGTACCTGCCGACCTTCATCAACAAGCTCACCGGCGGCGGCGGCGGCAAGCCGACCGGTCCGGACCAGTGCCACGACATCACCGTCTATCCGTCGATCGGGTACGCCGGTGGTGCCTGTGCGGGATACGGACTCCTCCTCGACATCAAGAACCCGGCGAACCCGGTGCGCGTCGATGCGGCGTCGGATTCGAATTTCTCGTACTGGCATTCGGCGACCTTCAACAACGACGGCACCAAGCTCCTCTTCTCGGATGAATGGGGCGGTGGCGGCGCGCCGAAGTGCCGCGCCAGCGATCCGAAGGACTGGGGTGCCGACGCGATCTTCACGATGAAGGACGGCAAGCTCACGTTCCAGAGCTATTACAAGATGCCGGCGGCGCAGACCTCGCTCGAGAACTGCGTGGCGCACAACGGCTCGCTGATTCCGATCCCCGGCCGCGACGTGATGGTGCAGGCGTGGTACCAGGGTGGCGTGTCGGTGTTCGACTGGACCGATGGCGCGCATCCGAAGGAGATCGCCTTCTTCGATCGCGGGCCGGTCGATTCGAGCTCGTTCCAGATGGGCGGCTCGTGGTCGGCATACTGGTACAACGGCCGCATCTACTCGTCGGAAATCGCGCGCGGCCTCGACATCTTCGAGTTGACGCCGAGCCCGATGCTGTCGGAAAATGAAATTGCTGCGGCGCGCACGGTGCACGTCGACCAGCTCAACGTCCAGGACCAGCCGAAGTACAGCTGGCCGGCGACGTTCGCGCTGTCGGGCGCGTACCTCGACCAGCTCGAGCGGGACCACGGTCAGTCGGCGGCGAAGATCGCCTCGGCGCGCACCGGCCTGGCGAGTGCGGAGAAGTTGCAGGGTGCCGCACGGAAGGCCGCGTTGACGAAGCTGGCAACGCAGCTGCACAGCGATGCCACCAGCGCCACCGACCAGACGAAGGCGCATACCTTCGCGACGTCGGTGCAGGAGCTGGCAGCCGCGACGAAGTAACGATCAGCAGCTTGGTCGGCAGACAAGAACCCGGGGGTCGCGGAGTACCGCGGCCCCCGGGTTCGCTCTATACAACCACTACCGGTCTAGCGCCCGGTACCGCAACCCGTGACGGGAACGGTCACAGGCAGCAAGTCCCCTCCCCCAACTCGTTTCCGCTCGGCGTCGAGGTCCCCGATTCGCTGAACCTGGACTTGATTCAACTTGACAAGCGCCCGTTGGAGATCAGCGCAATTACCGTTGACCGCCGCAAGCACGCTTGCTGTCGGCATGACCTCGCCGTATTCCATGTCAGTGAGTCGACGAGCAAGATCGCGATTGAGGGAACCGAATCCTCCTTGCGGTGCGTTGGCGAGCAGTGTGAGCGTTGAATCGAACGACCGCGCCGCTGCGCGAAGCGCAGGATCACCACTCTTGATGTCGGACGCCAACCAGTCGTGAAAATGGGCGACTGTCATGAATCCCTTGTTGCTTGCCTCCAGCCCTGCACTCATCCTCCGCTCGAACGCGACCTGCGCCACGATCGCGGCCTGCGACACCGGGACACGCGGATCCGGCGTGACAGCAAAGGTCCGGGTGAGGTGCTGATCGCCGGCACTCAAGGTCACGGTGTACCGCCCCGGTGCGATCATCGGCCCCATCGGCACAGTGCGCGGCGTGTTACCCGGAATCGCATGCCACGAGACGGTGAATTCGGTGTAGTCGAGCAGCGTCCCGGTGTAACCGTAGTTCAACACGCTCGGCGACGGATAGCGGAGATCCCACGCGAAGCGATGCATCCCCGGTTCGGTGGAGAGAATTGTCGCCGGCTTGATCCAGTACGGCGGCACGTTGATCATCGTGGTGTCGGGCGGAGGCGCCGCATTACTGAACTCGCGGATCACGTGCCCGGCGGGATCGGAGAAGGTGACGGTGATCGGACCGCGCACCGGCGCCTTGAGGAAGTAATCGATGATCACCCCTTCCGGCGGATTCTGCCCCACCGTCACCTCGGGCGGAAGCGGTGTGTCCTGGGTGTTGTCCCAGCGGGCATGCGTCGCGCTCTCGGGGCGATAGAGGAAGGCATCACCGGTGGCCGCCACGACATCGTGCGCCTGCCGCAGCGGCGTCACGTCGTCGAGAATCCAGAAGCCGCGGCCGTACGTCGAGATCACCAGGTCGCTCCCGTGCACCGTCATATCGCTGATGACAGTGGTCGGCAGATTGATCTGCAACGACTGCCAGTGATCGCCGCGATCGAACGAGACCCAGGTACCGGTCACGGTGCCGGCGTAGAGCAGATCGGGATTGACCGGGTCCTCGCGCATCACGCGCGCAGTGCCGCCGTCAGCGATGCCGTTGTCGATCTCCTTCCAGGTCGTGCCGAAGTCGGCGGTGCGATAGAGGTGGGGATGATTGTCACGCGACAGCAGCGCCACGTAGGCGGTGCCGTCAACGCTGTGTGAAGGGTCGATGGTGTTGATCCCGCCTGCCGGCATTCCCGGCGGCGTGACGTCGTGCCAGGTGAGGCCGCCATCGCGGGTCATCTGCACCAGTCCGTTGCCGGTGCCGACCCAGATTTCGCCGGCCTTGAGCGTCGACGGCGCGAGTGACTGGATCGAACCGCCGACCACCGGTCCGCTGCGACGACCGGGAACGGCGATCTGCGTGGAATCGGTGCCGACAGTGTGGCGGACGGTGAGATCGGGCGAGAGGTGACGCCACGTCCTGGCGCTGTCACTCGATGCCATCACGTATTGCGCGCCCATGTAGAGCAGATGCGGATTCTGTGGCGAGAAGACCAGCGGCGGCGCGCCGCCGAACCGATCGGTGGGCGTCGGCGTGTAGAGGATCGCAATCTCGCTGGTCTTCCGGTCGAACCGCTGCAGCACATGGTACCACCCCTGATCGTACACCCAGCGCGGGTTGAGCGGATCGGTCGCGATGAATCCGTTCTCGAAGCCGCCGACCGGAGTCCAGTCGCTGGGACGGATCTGGCCGAAGTCGCTCCGGCTCACCACGCAGGCGTCACCGCTGTCCTGCTGCGGACCGCAGACGTGATACGGAAAATCGTTGTCAGTCGACACTCGGTAGAACTGACCGTTCCGCATGTTGTACCAGCCGTTCCACGTCTCGCCGCCGTCGACCGAAATCGTCGGCCCCTGATCGGCACCGGCGATCATCCGCCGAGGGTTGGTCGGATCAATCCACAGCAACCGGATATCCGCACCGCTCGGCGCTCCCATGTACGAAACGAA
Source organism: Gemmatimonadales bacterium (assembly GCA_036500345.1). NCBI lineage: Bacteria > Pseudomonadati > Gemmatimonadota > Gemmatimonadia > Gemmatimonadales > Gemmatimonadales bacterium. Next base: position 48,066 of record DASYCE010000021.1, read on the forward strand.
ATGCTTGCCGCCATCGAGCGAGCGGTACATCGACGTGCCCATCAGGTAGGCGACGTCGGGATTCTTCGGATCGGCGTAGATGTGACCGCCGGCGCTGGCTATGGCGGAGGTGCCGAGGGTCCATGACTCGCCGCCATCGTCGGAACGATAGAGACCGCCCGGACCGCCTCCGCCGCGCGCGCCGCCGCGGACTTCGCCGTAGAGGCGGTTGCCGTGCGTCCCCGATGCAACGGCGAGGGCGAAGCCTGCGGCGCCCGGCGGAAGCCCCTTCCCACCGATCGGCTTCCACGTCACGCCGCCGTCAGCCGATCGATAGATGCCAGTCGACGCGCCGCCGCTCGGTGCCGCTGGTGCGCCGCCACCGCGACCACCGGCGCCCGCGCGCTGCATCGTGGCGTAGATGATCGATGGATCGTCGAAGTCGTAGCTGAGATCGGAGGCGCCGGTGGCGTCGTCACCGAGAACGCGCGTCCAGTCGTGACCACCGTCGGTCGAGCGATACACGCCGCGCTCGTGATCACCGGGAGGTTCGGCGCCACGCCCACCCTGCACCGCCACGAGCACAGTATTGGCCTGCCGCGGATCAACGACGATCGCGCTGGTGTATTGCGAGTTGTGGAGGCCGATGTTGGTCCACGTCGCTCCGGCGTCGGTGGACTTGTAGACGCCGTCACCGGGAGTGAACGACCAGCCGGACGAATTGCCGGTGCCGACATACACTGTGTTCGGCGACGACGGCGCGACGGCAACGGCGCCGACCGACGCAACGTGGACGGAATCGAAGATCGGATTCCAGACGGTGCCGCCGTCGGTGGTCTTCCAGACGCCACCTTCCGGAAGACCGACGTAGTAGGTGTTGGGATCTCCCGGAATGCCGGCGACAGCTGCCACGTATCCCGAACGATTGGGACCGATCGATCTCCATCGCATACCGGCGTAGTAGTCGGGAGTGATCCCCTGCGCGGACGCGATGGCTGCAACGGTGACGGCAAGCGCGCCGGCGAGAGCGATGGAACGGGATGAAGCGCGGTACGGACGGGTGAGCGGCGGGATCACTGCGGCTCCTCAGGCAACTGAACGATTGCGGTCTGTGGGGGTGGGCCGCCGAAGTATCACGACCCACGCGGTTGTGCGCCAGCGATCTCTCCTCCCTTCCGCCGGCGAGAGCGCGCTGCATATTGGAGCTACCCCCGACGTCATCTCTCGCCTTCCTCCGACTGGAGCAGTTTCAGTGCGCACCGTCGCCCTTCGATTTGGCTTCGTCACGCTCCTGTTGTCATCTGTCGTTCAGCTTTCGCCAGCGCAGTCACCCGAGATGTACTCCGAGATGCACTGGCGAGAAATCGGACCGACCCGTGCCGGCCGCGCGCGCGCGCTGGCGGGGGTGCCGAACCAGCCGAACGTCTTCTACATCGGGTTCGACAATGGCGGGGTGTGGCGATCGACCGATTACGGCTCCAACTGGGGGCCGCTCTTCGATCATGAGCCAACCGGGTCGATTGGCGCGATCGGGGTGTCGCAGTCGAACCCCGACGTGATCTACGTCGGCACCGGCGCGGGGATCATCCGGCCCGATCTCGCGGTCGGCGACGGCGTGTACAAGTCGACCGACGGCGGGAAGACCTGGACCCATCTCGGCCTCTTCGAGACCCAGATGATCGCCAACATCGATGTCGATCCGAAGAATCCCGATATCGTCTTCGTTGCGGCCCTCGGCCATCCGTACGGACCCAACGCAGAGCGCGGCATTTTCCGCTCGACCGACGGCGGGAAGACTTTCCAGAAGGTGTTGTACAAGGATGAATACACCAGCGGCAACGATGTCCGGATCGATCCGTCGAATCCGCAGGTCGTCTACGCGGCACTCTGGCAGCAACAGCAATCGTTCGGCGAGAATGGCGCCGGATTCGCCGGAGCGTCTGGCGGGATTTTCAAGTCGACCGACGGCGGCACGACGTGGAAGCAGCTCACCGACGGATTGCCGGCCGTAGGTCAGGCGAACCTGGCGATTGCCGCGAGCAATTCGCAGGTGGTCTACGCCGTGGTCGGGACTGCGCCGGGTTCGGGTGGCCGGGGCGGCGGCGCAGGCGGTGGCGGGCGTGGTGGCGGAGGAGGAGGCGCCGGAACGGGACTCTACAAGTCGACTGACGGCGGCGAGCACTGGCATCTCGCGGTGAACGACGCGGCACAACCGCACGCCGCCGATGGCCGCCCGATGGCGCGAATTGGCGGCGGTGATCTCCCGACGATTGCAGTCGATCCGAAGAACGACCAGGTCGTGTACAGCTCGTCAACAGTGTTGTGGCGGACCGAGGATGGCGGAATCACCTGGCCGGCAGTTCGTGGCGCCCCGGGTGG
>DASYCE010000022.1 GCA_036500345.1 Gemmatimonadales bacterium
TTGGTACAGGCCTGCGCCGGGGCGGTCATCCAAATCCCTTTCGGTGCGGCGGCGGTGATTTGCGGAATGATGGCGAGCCCGAAAAATGTGACCACTGACCAAGTGGCACAAGGCGACACCTCAACCGGTTATACTGCGACCAACCGACCCGACAACCGTGCGTCCCACCATCCGACAGGAGCAGCATCATGCTGCATGCCATCTGGAAGGGCGGATCGCTTCGCTCGTGGATCGCGATCGGCATGGCGGTGGCCATCCTCCCGCTCGGCGCCTCCGCGATCGGTGGCTACCTCGTGCTCGGCCGCGGCGTGGTGGCGTCATTCCAGGACGTCGCGGCGCGGCAGCGCAATCAGCTCGATCCGACCCAGCGACTCCGACTTCTTCTCGCCGATGCCACCGAGCCGCTTGATGATTTCGTCGATGAAGGGGATCCGCGCGATCCGGCAGCCTATCGCGAAGCGCGGGGACGGATCGAATCCCTCTTTGCGGACCTCGGTCCCCGGATGCAGCGCGATAGCGCCCTCCGTTCGCTGGTCGCGCGGGCCGAGGACGACTGGACCAGCGCCGACCGCATCGCCACGCGCGTCCTCGCGGTGCGGCGCGCCGCGGGCGACACGGCGAACGCCGCGCAGATGGACGAATTCCATGGCCTGGTGAACTCGGCAGACGACAAGCTCGGGGCATTGTACGAAGACCTGGCTGCCGATGTTCACGCCGATCACGATCAGGCGTTGCGCGATGTCGAGCGATCCGAGTGGCTTGCCGTTGCAGCCGCGATTCTCTCTGCGCTGGCGATCCTCGTCGGGGTGATCATCATCGGCCGGGTGATCTCGGGAAGCGTCGAACGGCTCGTGAGCGGCGCCGAGCGCTTTGCCGCAGGGGACCGGGAGCACCGGATCGACGTGACGGTCCCACCCGAACTGCATCGGGTTGCCCAGGAATTCAACCGGATGATCGGGCGGATCCACGAATCCGAGGATGCGCTCGCCGATCTCGCACGCCGCGACAGCCTGACGCGTCTCCTCAACCGCCGCGCGTTCGACGAAGCGCTGATCGAGATGTTCGCCCGCCAGGAGCGATTCGGCGAGCCGTTCGCGCTGGTGCTCTTCGACCTCGATCATTTCAAGCGGGTCAATGACGTCCATGGCCACGCTGCGGGCGACGAGGTGCTGCGCTCGGCAGCGGCGTCGCTGCTCGCGGCAATCCGGCCGTTCGATCGCCTCTTTCGTACCGGCGGCGAAGAATTCGCGGCACTCCTTTCCGGGGGCGATCGAACCACTGCTCGCGGTGCCGCCGACCGACTGCGCGAAGCCGTCGGAGCAGCATCGGTCACCATTGGCGGGAGCCGCGTGGTGACGACCGTCAGCGTCGGCGTGGCGATGTCACACTCGGCATCCGACGGGGCGACGCTGGTGGCGGCAGCGGATGCCGCGCTCTACCGAGCCAAGGAAACCGGCCGCAATCGCGTGGTCGTCAGCGGTGAGGAAGCGTAGAGTCAGTCGATCGCAGCCGGGGGGCCGTTACCACCTCTCCGATCATCTCTCGACGCGTACCGTCACGGCGCCGAGTGCGGGAATCGTGATCCGGTTCGCTGACACGATGACCCGCCGCTCCCCGGCAGGTGAGCTGAGCCAGAGCCGCGGAACGCCGTGGCCGCTCCAGTGGAAACTGGTACTGACGGTGCGCTCGCCGGGATTCCAGAGCCGCACGATCCATCCTTTTCCGTCGGCAGCATTGGCGATGCTCGAGACGACGACATCGGCATCGTCGAGGCTGAAACGCGGAGGGTCGACCGGAAAATCCGGCGTCGCCTGCGCACGCGTCACGATCGGCGGTTCGGTCATCGCGATCGCTTCGCGCGTCGCGTCCGCCGCGTTGAAGGTGTCGTGCGGGACCAGCTGCACGATGAACGACACCGGACCAGGTTGATCGGCCTTGAAGTTGGTGTGCCAGTAATTGTTCATCGCGTAGGCAATCAGTTCCGTGCCCGGCAGTGCGTGTGTCAGCCACTCGTCGCGTCCGTCAGGCTGAGTAAACGCTTCCGCCGTCAGGCCGTTGAGCTCCCACAACGGCAAGTCTGGATTGACAACGGTCACGCCGAAGGTTGCATTGCTCGCGTCGAGCCATCGCTGGACCGGATAGAAATTCCGGTTGGCCCCGACCGCCTGGTCGAGATCTGGCCGCACGACGGCAAGACCCTGCTCCATCCGCACTGTGCCGCCGGGGACTGCGAGGGGGAAGCCGATGTGCACCGACTCCTTGTCGCGGACGCCGAGCTTGTCGAGATGGGTGGTGATGGTGACCGCGGCACTGCCGCGTTCGATGGTGACGTCGCGAACCAGCGACGCCGCGCCGGGAGCCTCGCTGGTCACCCTGAGGGTCGCGACCAGCGGACCGTTCTCGACGACTTCGATTCTGCTCCGCGATGCGTCTTTCGCGCGGCTCGTGTCGCGGCCGAGCACGTAGCGATAGCGTCCCCAGCCGCCGCGCGCCTGATCGACCAACTCGTGACCGCGCCAGCGCACGCTCGCGACGGCGCCGGAGAGAGAATCAACGTGAACGGCGACGTCGCCATTCCAGAGCGAGTCGCTCGCGGCATGAATTCCGTCGGTCACTGGCGTCGGGGTGCCGGGTCCAATCAGCAGATTCGTGGCACTGAGCGGGGCGAGTTCGACCCCCACGGCGAGCGATCCGTCGCGCAACCGCTGCGCGGGGAAGGTGCGACCATGCCAATCGGTCACTCGGTCGCCGGTGCGAGAGAGCGAATCCGGAATCCGCACGACGCCACGCATGATCGATTCATGGGTGTTCCAGACGTCGAGTCCGATCCCCGGGCGAAACGGTCGAGACGCCGTCGCAAGCAGCGCGCGACTTACCGAATCGAGGGCGGTCGCGAATCCCTGCTTGATGCGCCATTGCTCCGTGACGATCGGGAGATCAGGGTCGCTGACGCTGCGATCTGCGCCCCAGGTGTGTTCGTCCCAGAGCAACGCATCGCGCCACGCCGCGTCGAAGATCTCTGCGCCAATGTGGAGCCTCCGCAGCGTCGCGAGCGTCGTCGCCTCCGTCAGTCGCGCGACCCCTTCGCGTGCGGCGATCTCTTCCCTCAGCGTGCTGGCGGCACCGTCCTCCCAGTAGCCGGTGAGGTCGCCGCGGATGCGCGGCAATTGCGGCCCGTACCGTTTCTCCATCGCGGCAAACATCTGCGGCAGCGTCGCGATCACGAGTTTCGGACTGACGTACCGTTCGTTCCAGCGGCGCACTTCGTCGGCAAGCTGTCCGTCGGGCATGCCGTTGTCGCCGAAGATTGCGACGCGAACCTGCACGATCTGCCACGGATACCGGTGCGCGACGAGCGTATCCATGTACTCGCTCATCACGTTGGCGTCGTCGACGGTGAGTCGCCCTTTCGGCCAGCCATTCACCCACGAATAGCCGCGCCCGGCCAACATCACCAGCAGCGAATCATTGCCACTCGGCCCGATCCACCAGAACGGCCTGTCGCCCCACGCGTCGAGCGTGTGGCCGATCCGGTCGGTTTCGTTGGGCCCGCTGGAGAGGTAGCGAACGCCCTGGCTCGTGAGGGCCGGCACCATCCCCCATGTGAAGCCGGGCACATCGCTCGTCATTGCCATCGTCACCGGCACGTGGGTGGTGCGCCGGAGTTGCCGGGTGAAGTCGAGGAGATGAATCAGCTCTTCGCTCCCCGACAGCCCGGTCATCAGGTTGGCATAGGGCGCGCTCAGCGCGATGTCGCCGCGGCGCACGGCGGCAAGCACGCGCGCGGTGTCGGTCGCCGGACGGTGCGCGAGATAATCCTCGAGCGGCCAGAGTCCCTCCTCGTTCCAGAGGAACCGCGCACCAACCGGACTCCCCCGGCTGCGGTCGATGTACGCCAGTGCACTATCGAGCGCGCGCTCATGCTTCAGGCGGACCGCCGGCTGCAGATCGGTGTAGCCGATGTCGAGGTGATCGTGATTGATGAGGTAGATCTCGCGCGGTATCACCGGTGCGAGCGGCAAGGCGGCGAACGCGGCGTCGGAGCCGGTACCGTGAATCGTCAGTGCCACCCTGGTCGGTCGCTGCACCGCCGGGACGGTGACGCGGATCGTCGTGGCGCCGGCCGCGAGGTGATCGGTCTGCGTGGTGGTGCCATTGATACTGACGGCGACCGTGGTCGTGTCAAACGGATGCCATGCATCGAGCCGGATCGTCTGTTGATCGCCGTGACTGGTACGAGCCAGCATCTGTTCGGCATGGGCCGAGACCGTTGGCTGCATCGACACGGTGTAGAGAATGAACCAGCTCTGCCGCGCGACACTCTCTCCATGCACGTCGAGCAGTACCGGCGCACCGGCGGGTGCCAGCGCGCCGGGAACGTCGAGGGTGACCACGCCGTGCACGTCGCCGAATCGATCAATCATCAATCGTCGGAAGTGCCATGCGATTCCGTCGACTCCCGGAACGGACCATTCTGCGGTAGTAGTCGTTGGCTGCGGGACCGCGAAGCGATGGGTCCCGTTGACAGTGACCCAGAATCGCACCGGCGCGTGGCCGGGATCGGTGACGTCGATGGCGGCGAGGAAGACGACATGCCGCATCGGTCCCGCGGCCGGCGACACCGGCGCCGTCATCCATCGCGCGGAATTGGTGCTGTCGACCGACCGGACGAGGAGCGAGGTGTGCGACGTCGGATGCGCCGACATGTAGGTGAAGCGTTCGCCGCGAATCGTCCGCGCGTATCCGTCGGTCGTGCCCGCGGGGAGCGCGCCGAGCGCGCGGGTCAGCGTGTCGGCGAGGAGCAGGAAGGTGCGGAGGGTCGTCACCGATCGGGCGTCTTCAACATCCCCATCACCTCGGCGAAGGGGACGACGTCATCCATGAAGGAAAACGTGCCGCGATCCCGCATCTCCCTGCTCGCCCGCAGAAATTCCCCAAGTGCTGCGCGCGCCAGGCCGCTGCCGATGCTGATGCGCCGTACGCCGATGGCATCGAGCGTGGCGCGATCGAGCGTGAATCCGGGTACGCCCGCGAGGACATTGACCGGCCGGTCGACGGCGTGAACCACTGCAGCAATGTCGTCGGCGGTGATTAGGCCGGGGGCATACAGCACATCGGCACCGGCCTGCTGGTACGCCTGCAATCGCGCGATCGTGTCGGCGAGGTCCGGCCGGCCATGCAGGTGATTCTCCGCGCGGGCGGTGAGCGTGAAAGGCCAGGGGAGTGCGTGAACGGCTTCCGCTACGGCGCGGACGCGATCCGCCGCCAGTTCGATGTCGTAGATCGGATCGCCCGGCTTGTTGGTCGCATCCTCGATCGACGCGCCAACCGCTCCCGCCTCGGCTGCACGGAGGTACGTCGTGACGACCTCGCGTGGCGCGTCGGCGTAGCCATTTTCGAGATCGGCACTGACCGGCAACGGCGTCGCCGCGGCGATCGCTGCCACGTGCGCCAGCATCTCGTCGCGGCTCACAGCGGTGTCCTGCTTCCCGATGGAGAACGCAAAGCCGGCGCTGGTGGTGGCGAGTGCCTCGAACCCCAGATGCGCGAGGAGGCGCGCGCTGCCTGCGTCCCAGGGATTAGGAATGACGAATGCGCCCGCGCGCTGGTGCAGCGCCACAAACTGATCGGCCGGTACTCGCTGATCCGACATCGCTCATCCTTGGTGCGGGTGCGCGGCGTCGCCGCGGCAGACCGAGGAAGTTACAGCGAGGGCAGGCGCGGGGATCGGAGCGATCGGTCGCTAGGCCGCCGCGGGGGCAATGCTGATCGCCGGGCGGCGATCTGCGGTGTTCGATCCGGCGCGTCGCCGTTCGATGTCAATCCGGTCGCGTCCGGCGGCCTTGGCGCGATACAGCGCCTCATCGGCGGTGTGTGTCAGCGTCGCCGAGTCACATTCGCCGGGGCCGGTCCAGGCAATGCCGACGCTGAGCGTGACCGGCAGCGGCTTGCCGTCCCATTGCGGCGGATTCATCGCGACCCGGCTGCGCACCCGCTCCATCGCCACCGCGGCCTCGTCGCCCTCGCATCCCGGGAGGACGAAGAGAAACTCTTCGCCGCCGTACCGACCCACGCCGTCATAGGCACGGACCTCGATCTGAAAGCACCGCGCCACGTGGCGGAGGACGGCGTCACCACCGGGATGTCCGTGGAGGTCGTTGATCCGCTTGAAGTGATCGATATCGGCCATGGCGACAGCGAGCGGCTTCCGCTCGTGACGGGCGCGGCCGAGTTCGCGGTCGAGCTGCTCGAGAATGACCCGGCGGTTCGACAGCCCGGTCAGGTCGTCGCTGGTGGCCTGCACCCGCAGCGCTTCCTGCGCTTCGAGCAATCCTTCCTGCAATTGGAGCACGCGGTCGCCCGAGCGGATGCGTGCCTGCAGTTCCAGCACGTCGAACGGCTTGGTGAGAAAATCATCGGCACCGGACTCCAGTCCGGCGATGACATCTTCACGCCGGTCGCGGCCGGTGAGCAGGATCAGATAGATGTACGGCGCGGTGCGCTGGCGTACCACGCGGCAGACGACCAGACCATCGGCGCCGGGCATCTCCCAGTCGAGGATCGCCATCCGCGGCGCGTCGGCGCGCAGGAGCGCGTTGACCGCATCGGGGCCGTCGGAGACGACTTCGACCTCGTGGCCGAGGCGGAGGAGCGTGCGTTCGAGCAGCTTGCGCGAAATCGGATCATCATCCGCGATCAGGATTCTCACGCGGCCTCCCGCGACGTGAGACTGGCAAGCTCGCGATTCATCCGTTCGATCTCGCGGTCGAGCTGCGCCAGTCGTGCGGTTCCGCCGGTGAGGACATTGTCGCGACCCATCGCTTCGAGCGTCTGCGCGATCCGCGCGACCGTGACGCCGCCGAGGTTGCTCGCCGAGCCCTTGAGCGCGTGGGCGAGTCGCTCGACGCGCCTGGCGTCGCCCTCCTCGAGGGCAGTGTGCAGCCGGGCACGGGTCCGGACGGCTTCGGCATGGAAGAGGGCGACCAGCTCGCGCAGGAGATCGACGTCGCCTTCGACCCGATCCATCACGCCGACGCCGTCGAGTGCGCTCTCGTGCTCCACCGGTTCCACCGGCTCAGGCTGAACGGGGGTGCTGCCGCCGCGCAGCACTAGTTCGTCGATCGCCGCGAGAAGTTCCCGCGGGTGCACCGGCTTCGAGAGATAGGCGTCCATGCCGGACGCGAGGCACTTGTCGCGGTCGCCCTTCATCGCGTGTGCCGTGAGCGCGATGATGGGGATGTGACGACCGGACCCGGCTTCGCTGCGACGAATCGCCGCGGTAGCCTCAAAGCCATCCATTTCCGGCATCTGCACGTCCATCAGCACCACGTCGAACTCGCTCTGGAGGACGGCGGCAACCGCCTGCGCGCCGTTCTCGACGGTGACGATCGAGTGGCCGTGCGTCCGCATGATCGCCGCGACGACGGCCTGGTTGACAACATTGTCTTCCGCCAGGAGGACGCGGCGCGACGGCTGTCCCGCCACTCGCACCGGCGGACTGGCGGCAGGCATCGGCACCGCCGGTTGCTTCATCGCCTTGATCGAGAGCATCGCGTCGAGGAGCACCGACTGGCGGACCGGCTTGGTGAGATACGAATCGATGCCGAGCTCCCGGCACCGGGCGGCGTCGCCGTTCTGGCCCACCGACGAAAGCATCATGATCATCGGGGTGCCGAGTTCGGGACGGCGACGGATCTCTTCGGCCAGCTGGAAGCCGTCGACTTCCGGCATCTGGAAATCGATCAGGGCGAAGGGGAACGGCGTCCCGGCCGCCTGCGCGCGCTCCATCGCCTGCAGGGCTGCGCGTCCGCCGTCGACGATCGTCGGCACCATCCCCCAGTATCCGAGAATGTCCTCGAGGATGCGTCGGTTGGTGGCGTTGTCGTCGACGACGAGGACGCTCGTGCCGCGAAGATCCGCGAGTTCGGCATGCCCCTTCGCAGCGGGCTGTTCGGCTCGCACGTCGAACGGCAACACGAAGTGGAAGACACTGCCGCGTCCAGCGCCGCTCTCGACCCAGATCCTGCCGCCCATGAGGCGGACCAGATGACTCGCGATCGCGAGCCCGAGGCCGGTGCCCCCGAATCGCCGGGTGGTTGAGCTGTCGGCCTGGGTGAACGCTTCGAAGATCGTCGCCTGCTTCTCCAGCGGAATGCCGATGCCGGTATCGGTGACGCTGAAGTGGAGCAGCGGGCGATTGTCGCGATGTGATTCGACTGCGACGCGCAGCACCACTTCGCCTGCCGACGTGAACTTCACCGCGTTCCCGGCGAGGTTGAGCACGATCTGGCGCAGACGGGCCGGATCACCGCCCAGCGCGGCCGGGACGTTCTGGTCGACCTGATAGGCGAGTTCGAGTCCCTTGGCGTGTGCCGCCGGTGCGAGGACCCGCATCGTTTCGTCGAGCACGGTGCCGAGATCGAAATCGATCGACTCGATATCGAGCTTGCGCGCCTCGATCTTCGAAAAGTCCAGGATGTCGTTGATCACGGCGAGCAGCGCGTCGGCGGAATTGCGCACGGTATCGAGATACGACCGCTGCTCGCCGGTGAGCTCGGTCAGCAGCGCGAGTTCGGTCATTCCGATGATGCCGTTCATCGGCGTGCGGATTTCGTGGCTCATGTTCGCCAGGAATTCGCTCTTCGCCTGATTGGCCGCTTCGGCAGCCGACATCGCATCGACCAGGGCGCGCTCGGCTTCCTTGCGCTGGGTGATGTCGATCAAGGTCCCTTCGATCAGCTGGCCGTCGCTCGGACTGTCGAGCAGCGTGGCGTTCTCCAGCACCCACACCGGCGTGCCATCGGTCCTCTTCAGGCAGCTCTCGAAATCCGTCAGCCGCTGCTGCTCGAGGAGCCGGCGGACAAAGGTGTCGCGCATCTCGACGCTGGCGTAGTGACGGTCCATCCGCTGCTGCAGGCATTCGTCGCGTGAGGTATAGCCGAAGATCCGGGCAAACGCCTCATTGCAGTCGACCAGCTGGCCGTCAGGCGTGCTCTGATAGACGCCGGCGAGCGACCGCTGGAAGAGCAGCCGGTACCGTTCCTCGCTGGCGGCGAGGAGCATTCCCTTGGCGGAAAAACGTCGATCGACGGCGGCCGTGAGCAGCGCCAGACCGAAGATGATGATCGAGATCGCGGCCACGCCGAACGACGGAATCTCGATCGCATGGGCGATGTCCACGTGCATCGGCGCACGGGAGAAGGTCGCCCCTGCCATCCCGGTGTAATGCATCCCGGCGATCGCGACGCCCATCACCGCAGCACTCCCCACCTTGAGGAGCGCGACGCCGCGCGTTTCGGAGCGGAAGAAGAACGCGAGGGAGAGACCGACCAGCGACACCACGATCGCAACCACGACTGACAGCGCCACGATTGCATCGTTCCATGCCGCCCGCGCCGGCATCCGCATCGCCGCCATGCCGATGTAGTGCATCGCGACGATGGCGCTTCCCATCGCGAGCGAGCCGCCGATCGCCCCGCTCCAGCCGAGACGCGGACGACTCACGACGAGCAGGGCGATCCCCGACGCCACGATGGCCGCGATGAGCGAGAGCCAGACGGTCGGGAGATCGTATTGCACCGGCACGGGGAGCGAGAACGCCTGCATCCCGATGTAGTGCATCGACCAGATCCCGAACCCCATCGTCGCGGCGCCGCAGACCAGCCACGTTGCCCACGCGCGTCCCTTCGATTGCGCGACCCGGCCCGCGATGTCGAGCGCGACGTACGAAGCGCCCATCGCGATCAGCACCGAGAGTCCGACGAGTCGCAGATCATATGTGCCGGTCACCGCAATCTCCCGAGAGAAGGAAATGATTCGGAGAGAAGCAAGGCAGCTTGTGGGCCGACCCGACAGGTCCAGTACATCTCCGGATTGCTGACGGATTGGCGTTCGTGCCTAACTCGCTATATAGTAACGACTTGGAACTTGTCTCCGCGGCGCTCCTTGAGAGGGATGGAACGGTCAGTTTTTTGACAGTTGATCAGAGCAACTGGCGACGATCAGGCCCTATGCAGCGGTCCGAACTGTCGAATTATCCGACGGCTAGCCGACCACTCCGGCACCGGCTGGGCTACCTTATCGACCATGGCGAATGTCTATCCCCGCTGGCTCCGCTGGGTGATCGTCGCGATCTGTGTCATCGCCGCGTTCGTCTTCATTGCGGTGGCACTGGGGCATCACTGACGCCGTTGCATCTCGAATTGGCGCCACCGCGAACCATTACTATTCGCCTCCCCCTCCACAGCTGATCACGTCTCGCCGAAGGTTGTTCATGTCTTCACGCTGCCGATTGGTGGCCGCAACGCTCGCAGTGTCGGCGTTCGCCGGCGTTCGTGCCTCTGCCCAGACCGCCGGTCCGGTCTTCAAGGACGGCCAGGCGCAGGTCGTTCCCGATTTCCAGGACCCCTCGAAGTGGATCCATCAGGAGCTCTGGGTCGAGACTGATTTCGATTCCGACCACGATGGCAAACCCGACCGCATGCACGTTGACGTGACCCGTCCGGCGCAAACCGATCACGGGCTCAAGGTGCCGATCGTGATGGCGTCGAGTCCCTACTTCGCAGGCACGGGACATCCGCAGGTGAACTGGGATGTGCAGGTCGAGGTTGGTGCAACGCCGCCGCCCCGCGGGAAGATGAACAATCCCGACTTCAAGTCCCCGCGGCCGGTGATCTCCACGTCACTCGTGAACGAATGGGTTCCGCGCGGGTTCGCCGTCGTGCACTCCGAAGCCCCAGGCAGCGGGCTGTCGTCGGGGTGTCCCACCGTCGGCGACTATCCCGAACGCAATGCCGCGGCCGCGACAGTGCGCTGGCTGACCGGGAATGCCAAGGGTTTCACCACCAAGACCGGCAACGTGGAGATCAAGGCGACCTCGTGGTCGACCGGCAAGGTCGGCATGATCGGGACCTCATATGAGGGGACGATCCCGCTCGCCACGGCGACGACCGGTGTGAAGGGGCTCGAAGTCGTCGTTCCGGTTTCGCCCAACACCTCGTACTACCATTACTACCGGACCAACGGCCTCGACCGTTCGCCGGCAGGATATCTCGGCGAAGATGTCGACGTGCTCTACGATTTCATCGCCAGCGGCGATACCGCCAATCGCGCCAACTGCGACCGGATCTGGAAGAACGGGATCTTTGCCGGCGTGACCGGCCAGGATCGCGCCAGCGGCGACATGAACAAGTTCTGGGCCGATCGCGATCTCCTGCTGCACCTCAAGGGAGTCAAGGCAGCAGTGCTTCTTGCGCACGGCTTCAACGATTACAACGTCGTCTCCGAGCATAGCGTCCGCATCTACAACGCGATGAAGGCGCTGCACAAGCCGGTGTCGATCTACCTGCACACCAATGGTCACGGCGGGAATCCGCCAGCCGACATGGTCAACCGCTGGTTCTCGCACTACCTCTACGGTGTCGACAACGGCGTCGAGAAGGATCCTCCCGTCTGGATCGTGCAGGATGCCAGGATGCAGGCACCGAAGGGTGTCGCGCTCGAGCAGGCGTGGCGCGATTCGGTGGCGGCACATCCGTCGCCGGAACCGCCTCCTGCGGCAACGGGTCGCGGTGGTCGCGGTGGTCGAGGAGGACGGGGACGCGGTGGTCCGCCGTCGCCCTATCCCACACCATTCGCTTCGTTCCCGATCCCGGGGTCGGTGCCAGTCGCATTCCATCCGACCGCCGGCGGCACTGGTGTCGGCGGATTGTCGCTTGCCGCCGCCGGTGCAGCCACCGAGAAACTTGTTGATGATGTCGCGATGAGCGGCAGCGCCAACGCCGCCGCCGATCGGTCCGATCACCGGCTGCTGTACGCGACCGGGACGTTTACGGACACGGTGCATGTCTCCGGCACGCCGCGCGTCACGCTGCGGATCGCCTCGAGCAAGCCGGCCGCGAATCTGTCCGTCTGGCTGGTCATGCTTCCCTATGATTCGGCCAACGTGGGCAGCGGCAGTCACGAAGGGGTGGTCTCACGCGGGTGGGCCGACATCCGGAACTACAAGTCGCTCATTAAGGGCGGCAATTACGAGTCGACGATTCCGGAAGAACAGCTCGTGCCCGGCAAGTTCTACGATCTCACCTTCGACCTCGAACCGGACGACGAATTCATTCCTGCCGGGAAGCGGCTCGCCGTCATGATCATGTCGAGCGATCGCGAATTCACGCTCTGGCCCAGGCCCGGGACCGAACTCACGGTGGACCTGGCGCATTCGGCGTTCGAGATTCCGATCGTCGGCGGCACGACGGCGGTGACGAAAGCCGGCGGGATGTAGCGCTCGCGTCTTCGGCACATCTGCACAAACATTCAAGCCGCAGAGCAACGGATCGCTCTGCGGCTTGAACCGTTCCGGTGCGCGCTGCAGCCCTGACTTACGGCTTCTTGGCGGTGGGCGGCAGCTGGCCGTTCATGCGGAGATACACTGACGCCTGGCTGTAGTGATCGGCCCAGTCACCGGCGGTCTCGAGCATCTCCGAGGCGCGCGACATCTTGCGACCGAAGAACGGCAGCTGCTCGTCGAGCTTCGAATCGTCGAGCGATGCCAGCGAGGTCGTGCAGAAGTCAAACGTTTCCTTGAGCCGCGCCACCAGGGCGTCCTTGCCTGCGGTTTCGGCAAGCGGTGTCCGCTTCGGCGCGGCCACGCCGCCGATCGACCCGCAGAGATAGTCATTCCCTTCGGCGAGGTGCATGACGACCGCGCCGAACGTCATCTGGGCGGGCGTCGGCTTGTACGCGTACTTGTCCGCCGGCATCGTTTCCGCCGCGGCAATCAGGTTCCTTGCCCGGCCCGCCTCCAGCGTGCGGAACGCGGTGGCCACCGGTGATTGAGCCTGCGCGGCGAGCGCGGGCACGGCGAGCAGGAACATCGTCAGGACTGGGGCGCGCATGGGCCTCTCTCGAGTGCGGGGTGGGATGGGGCTATGAGAGCGGAAAGTATAGCTCGACCGCAGCGGCAGCGGTTGACGCCCGGCGACGCGAATGTTTCCTTCTCCGATAGCGCGCCTTGGGGCGCCACCTGTCCGCGGCAAGGGGTTTCGACTCCACCCAACCGGCAGTCCAGAAGGCCATCACCTTCTTCCGGCCTGAAATCAGCGGACGTCAGGCACTACGGGAGAAGGATCGTGTCCAGGCGTATCACGCCCTCCACCTCCATTGACAACCTCAAGCGGGAAGCGAAGCGTTGGTTGCAGGCGCTTCGTGTCGGTGACGCTGGCGCCGGCGCCCGGTTCGCCCGCGCCGTCACTCCGGTCCCGCCCGCCCCCGGGCTCCGCCAGGTGCAGCACGCACTTGCGCGGGAATTCGGCGTCGCCGGTTGGAGCGACCTCATCGCTGCGGTGGCGGCCGCCCGCGCAGAGCCGGTTCGCATCGACGCGGCGGCGCTCACCCGGTTCCTTCGAGCCGCCGCTGACGGCGACGTCGACGCGGTAACCCTCGCGCTCGGCGCGCATCCAGCAATGGTCAGTGCACGTGGAATGCTGCGCGGTCACATCGGGCTTCGCTCGGCGCTGCACTTTGCCGTTGGTGGGTCGCATGTCGACGTCGTGAGGCTGTTGCTCGAGCGCGGAGCTGATCCCGACGTGCGCGACGAGGGCGACAACGCGTTACCGCTTCATTTCGCGGCGGAGAGGGAAGAGCTGCCGATCATCCGGCTCCTGGTGGAGCACGGATCCGACATGATCGGAGCCGGCGACGACCACGACCTCGAGGTGATCGGGTGGGCGACGGTCTTCGGATCGGCGCGGCCGGAGGTGGTGGAATACCTCCTGGCGCACGGTGCGCGGCACAACATCTTCTCGGCGATCGTCACCGGAAATCTCGCCGCGATCGAGACGATCGCGCGTGCGGACGGGGCACAGCTCGATCGCACGATGGACCGGACCAACCGCCGTCGCCGGCCACTCCACCTGGCGGTGGTGAAGCGGCAGCTCGGCGCGCTCGATCTGCTCCTCCGACTTGGCGCACCGGTCGATCGCCGCGACGCCGCGGGACTGACGCCGCTCGACCAGGCCGCGCTTGACGGCCAGCGCGACATGGTCGATCACCTCATCGCCGCGGGCGCGCGCATCGAACTTCCTGCCGCCGTGGCGCTCGATCGTCCCGATGAAGTCCGGCGCCTGCATCGCGACGATCCGGATGTGCTGCACCCCGGGCACCGCCTCGGCACCTTGATCGTGCGGGCAGCGGAACGCGGCTCTGCGCGCGTGATCGATGCGCTCATCGCCGGTGGTGCCGACGTCAACGCCGAAGACGACGAGAGCACGTCTGTCGACGGAACGTTCGGGTATACCGCGCTTCATGCCGCAGCGTTTGCGGGAAACATTGCGGCAACGAAGGCGCTTCTCGCGCACGGCGCCCGGGTCGCGGCGCGGGACACTGTCTATGCCGCGACACCGGTCGGGTGGGCGGCGTACGGCAAGCACGACGATGTGGTGAAACTACTCATCGAATCGCCCATCGACATCTTCGATGCGATCGATCAGCATCGCCACGATCGCATTCGAGAGCTGGTCGTGGGCGATCGATCGGTGCTCGAACGTCCAATGCATGCGTATCTTCGCGTGCCGCCGCGGGAAGACTGGTGGTTCAAGGGCGAATGGACGCCGCTCGCCTATGCCGCGGCGCTCGGTCACGACGACGCGATCGCGGTGCTCGAGGAGCTGGGGGCTGCAGTGCCGGCGGAAGTCGTCTCGCGCTTCCTCGAACTCGCCTGTCCCGACCATCACATCCGCAGCGCCTCCGATCACCTGCGAGTGCGGTCGGCGGCAATGCGGCTCCTCGCCGATCATCCCGACTTGAAGCGGGCGACTTTCGCGACGGCGATCGTCTGCGGGAACCTCGCCGATGTGCAGCGGCGGCTCGCCGCAGAACCGCAACTGGCGAATGCGCCGATTCGCCACTCGGTGACGCGGTCGGCGCCGGGCAATGTTGGCGATACCGAACGAAATCTCCCCGCCAAGGAATGGGCATCGCTGCTCTATCTCTCGTTCGCGCGGCTGCCGCTCCAGGAGTCAGCAGAGAACGCCATCGCGATCGCGCAACTCCTTCTCGATCGCGGTGCCGATCCGAACGCGTACTTCATGGCCGGCGATTCGCGCTACACGCCGCTGGTTGGTGTCATCGGCGAAGGCGAGGAGGACCGTCCGGCGCACCCGCGACGCGACGAACTGAGCCGGCTCCTCCTGGCGAACGGCGCGAACCAATACGATCAGCAGGTGGGATACAACATCGGGTTCAAGGGAAAGGTCCTCTGGTTCCTGCAGCTCGCGTACGCTCGCGCCATGAAACTCGGCCTCGGCCGGGATTGGGAAGATCCCGCCTGGATGATGTTGAACATGGGGAACTACGGATCGGGTGCGCGATGGTACCTCGGCATTGCCGTTGCGAATGATGATGTCGAATTGGCGCGATGGTGTCTCGAACACGGTGCCGATGCGAACGCCGAACCTCCGCTGGCGAAGATGCATCCCAAGGCGTCGCTGTACGAACTGGCGGTTCGCGGCGGGCGCGATGCGATCGCCGACCTGCTGATTGCTCATGGCGCCGCGCATGTGCCGATCGCGTTGACCAACGCACAACAACTCCTTGGCGCGGCACTACGCCACGAATCAACGGCCGCGCGAGCGCTGGTGGCTCGGCATCCCGATCTTCGAACCGATGCGTTCGCGATCGGCGAGGCGGTGAAGCGAAAGGACGTCGATGCGGTGCGGACGCTGATCGATGCCGGTGTCTCAGTCGAGGCGGTTGACCGGGAAGGCGAACGACCGCTTCACGTCGCGGCGTGGAGCAATGCGGTTGACGTCGCCCGCCTGCTCGTCGCGAGGGGAGCCGAGGTCGACTCCATCCGCGGCAACTATCACAACACGGCGCTCGGTGCGGCGCAACACTTCCGCCTGGAATCGATGATCAACTATCTGAGTGGCGTCAGCCGTGACATCTGGGAACTGGTGTACCTCGGCAAGATCGAGCGCGTTCGAGAGCTGATTGCCGAGAACCCCGATCTCGCTCAGTGCCGCTCGGCCACACAGACTCCGCTGATGTGGCTGCCAGTCGACGACGAAGCATGCGCCGTCGATCTGGCGACGCTCCTCATGGCAAACGGCGCCGATCCGCGCATCGTGAACCACGACGGCCGCACCGCCGCCGACATCGCCGAGCGCAATGGCATGACACGGCTCGGCAAGCTCCTGCGCGCTGGCCCGGCTCATGGTACGGCGGCGACCGCACCAGGCGCTGAGCAGCCGCGCTGACATCTATCTGCCGTTGCGTTTAGAATAGATACATCACGCACGATCGGACCCTGCATGGCCAGGCCACTTTCCCTGGGTCAGAAACTGCCGCTCGTTGTCGCCGGCCTGATGCTCCTTGTGGGCGCCGGCATTTCCGTGGGCTCGTATCTGCAGGTTCGCGAGACCGCCGTCAATGCGGCGCGGCAGCATATCGGTGACCTGGTCCGGCTGGTGGGATCGGGGCAGCGAACCGGCCCGCAGTTGGTGTCAGCGGCACGTGCAGCGGCGCGGCGCGACCCGCTCAAGACATACCTCGGCAAGCCGAGCGCCGCGGCACGCGATGCTGCCGTGGCCGCACTTGCCGGTCGCGCTGGACAGGTGCTTGCCACGCAGATCATTGGCGCCGACGGCACCGTGCTGCTGAGCACTGACACGGCCTTCGACGACGTCCCATCCGATTTTCCGCCCGCCATTCCGCCGCGGGATTCCGGCGCGGTCGGCCGTCTGCGGCTGGTGCACGATTCACTCGTTTACCCGGTCACCGGCACGATCGACGATCATCCCGGCGTGATGATCGTCCAGTGGCGCCGCGGCTTGAATGCGGGCGAATCAAGTCCGAAAGCTCGCAAGGCGATCGGCGCCACGATGCTCCTTGGCAATCGTGACGGATCGTACTGGACCGATTTTGCGAAGGTTGTTCCTGGCCCCGCGCTCGAACCCCGCAGTTCGCAGCTCCCGGTCGAATACACGCGCGACTCATCCCAGGGCCCGGTGCTCGCCGGGTTTGTGCCACTCGACGGAACACCGTGGCTCTTCTCGGTGGAGACACCGATGAATGCGGTGTTGCAGCCGGCCGAGGCCTTTCTTCGTCGCGTGCTCCTGGTCACGCTGCTCTGCGTGCTGCTCGGCGGCATCGCGTCGTGGCTCTACACGCGCCGCTTGACCACGCCGTTGCGCCAACTCACCGACGCAGCCGACGCACTGGCGGCCGGTGGCCGCGCGCAGTCGATCCCCACCGGCCGCAACGACGAGCTCGGAAGTCTGGCGACATCGTTCGACCTGATGGGGCACCAGATTCATGAGGCGCGGCAACGCCTCGAGGAGAAGGTCGCCGAACGGACCGGAGAGTTGAACAGCGCGCTCGACCAGCTGCAGGCGGCGCAGGAAGCGCTGGTGCGTCGCGAAAAGCTTGCGATGCTCGGCCAGCTCGCCGGCGGCGTCGGTCACGAGCTCCGGAATCCGCTCGGGGTCATGAGCAATGCGATCTACTATCTCGAGATGGTGCTCGAATCGCCACCCGATGATGTCCGTGATTATCTGCAGCTGCTCCGCGAGCAGATCGCGTTGTCCACGCGGATTGTCGGCGATCTCCTCGACTTCGCCCGCGCGACACCGGCGCGCCGCCGGCCAACGGCGATCGGCGACATCGTGATGGCGCAGCTGCAGCGGCTCCCGCCGGCGCCGCGCGTCCGGATCGATGTGCGTCTCGACGGCGACGTCCCGATGGTTGAGGTCGATCCGATCCACATCGGCCAGGTCGTCGGCAATCTGGTCACCAACGCGGTCCAGGCGATGGGCGAATCGGGTGGTCGCATCATCATCACGGCCGAAGGGATCGGTGCCGACGATGTGAAGCTTCAGGTGACCGATTCCGGCCCCGGTGTGCCGCCCGAACTCCTCGATCAGATCTTCGAGCCGCTCTTCACGACCAAGGCGCGCGGCATCGGGCTCGGTCTCGCGGTCTCCCGTGCCCTGATGCAGGCCAACGGCGGCGACATCACCGTCGCCAACGACGGGACGCGCGGTGCGACCTTTACCATCACCATGCCGGCTGCTGCGCGGGTCACCACCTGATGCGCCGCATCCTGGTCGTCGATGACGATCCTGCGATGGTGCGGACGCTGTGCGATATCCTGAAATTGCGCGGATGGGAATCGCGGGGCGTCCATTCGGGATCCGAAGCGGTGGCCGTCGCCTGTGCCGATCGCTATCCGGTCGTCCTGATGGACATCATGATGCCGGGGATGGACGGTGTGGCGGCGCTCAGAGCGATGAAGCAGTGCGACCCGTCGCTCCAGGTCGTCCTGATGACGGCGCACACCGCGGCTGACCGGCTCGCGGAAGCGGAGCGCGAGGGGGCCGCCGGAGTGATGACGAAGCCGATCGACTTTCCGTCGCTGCTCGCGATGCTCAACTAGAGGCCGCGGATGCCCCTCCTCTATTTCGACGACCTCCATCTCGGCCAGCAGTTCGTCTCGGGTGCGCACACGATGACGGAGACGGAGATCATCCGCTTTGCCGGCGAATACGATCCGCAACCATTTCATACCGACGCGGATGCCGCCCGGCACTCGCTCTTCCGGGGACTGGTTGCGAGCGGGTGGCATACCGGCGCGGTCACGATGCGACTGCTCGTCACCGGTCCGATGCAACTGGCCGGCGGCGTGATCGGTGTGGGTGGCGAGCTCTCGTGGCCCAATCCAGTACGCCCCGGCGATACCCTGCGCGTCTACAGCGAGGTCGCGTCGATGCGCCCGTCGAAGTCCCGCCCGGAACTCGGCCTGGTTGCGGTGCGCAGCGAGACGCGGAATCAGGATGGCGTGATCGTCCAGATCCTGGTCGCCAATCTCTTTGTGCCGAAGCGGCCGGCGAACTGAACGCTGCAGCGTCAGGCACAATCGCGTTGAAGCAGTGCTGTTGTCGACTCACCACATTCAATCGATGCCGGAGTCCCCGATGAAGTCGAGTGGCTCGCTCGTCATTCTCGCAATCACATCGCTCGCCTCGGCAGCTCTCGCCGCCCCTGCGTCCGCGCAGAACACGCTCGATGCATCGACGCAGACAGCGATCGATTCGGCCGCGCACGACGTCCTGACGCGCACTGGCGCGCCGAGTGCCTCGATCGCAGTGGTTCGGAACGGAGAGATCGTCTTCGCGCAGGCGTACGGCTCGGCGCGGCTTGAACCGGCGCTCGCGGCAAGTCCGACGATGCGATACAGCATCGGGTCGGTCAGCAAGCAATTCACCGCGACCGCGATCCTCCTCCTTGCCGAGCGGGGAAAGTTGTCGCTCGACGACAAGGTCGGCCGCTGGCTACCCGATCTGACGCGCGCCAACGAGGTGACCGTGCGACAGGTCCTCTCGATGACCTCGGGCTACGAGGATTTCTGGCCGCAGGACTATGTCATGCCCCCGATGCTGAAGCCCACGACCGCGCGCGCGATCGCGGATGGGTGGGCAAGGAAGCCACTCGACTTTGACCCGGGGACACGGTGGCAGTACAGCAACACCAACTACGTCCTCGCCGGAATGATCATCGAGAAGATCACCGGTACATCACTGGTGGATTTTCTCCGCAAGGAAGTCTTCACGCCGCTGCACATGGAGTCCGTCGTCATCACCGACGACGCCGGTCTCGGTCCCGCTGATCCGGATCGGTATCTGCGTTATGCGCTGGGGCCGGTGCGCCCGGCGCCGAAGGAAGGGCGGGGATGGATGTTCGCTGCCGGTGAATTGGCGATGACCGCGAGCGACCTCGCACGCTGGGACATGTCGGTGATCAACCAGGCCATTCTCAAGCCCGCGTCGTATCGCGCCCAGCAGACCACGGTCCTTCTCGCCAACGGAACGAGCACCGGCTACGGTCTCGGCGTGGATGTTGGCCTGGCGAACGGGCACCGACTCATCTCCCACAGCGGCGAAGTCTCCGGTTTCACTGCCGAAAACAATATCTACCCCGATGATCGCGCGGCGATCGTGGTCCTCACCAACCTCGATGCAACCGGCGCGTCAGGACAGATTGCGAATCGGATCGCCGACGTCCTCTTCACCGCCGTTGATCGTGACGCCGAGCGGGCGACGGCGCAGGCGCGGCGAATCTTCGATGGTCTGCAGCACGGAACGATCGACCGATCGCTCTTCACCGACAACGCCAATGCCTATTTCAGCACGCAGGCCGTGGCAGATTTCGAGTCGAGTCTCGGGCCGCTCGGTGCGCCGACGACCTTCTCCCCCGGGGGGCAATCGCTTCGCGGCGGGATGACGTATCGGTCGTTCCGGATTCGCGCGGGAAATCGGAACATGGTGGTTTCGACATTCACCATGCCCGACGGCAAGCTGGAGCAGTATCAGATCGCGGGACAGTAGCGGGGGCAGCGCGACTGAACGATCCGGTCACGCCGCAGTCGCGGGACGCGAACTCGTTCGCGGGACCGGTCGCCGCACCTGGTCGAGTGCACTGGTCTGCAGCTGTTCGACCAGCCGCGCCATGTCGGACTCGGTCACGATGCCGACGAGGTAGCCGTCGTCCACCACCGGGAGGCATCCCACGCGCCTGGCGCGCATCAGCGCCGCGGCTTCCTGCACCGGCGCGTCGGGGGCGATCGAAATCACATCCCGCTTCATGATTCGCTCGACGTCCGACATCGCGAGATGCTGGCGCCGTTCGGCCGCCGCGACCGTGAACGCCAGGGTCGAGACGGCGGCGCTCATCAGATCACGATGACTCACGATGCCGACGATCTGCCCATCGTTTCCCACCACCGGGACATGCCGGATATGATGCCACTGCATGACCTCCTCCACCAGGAGGAGCTGCTTGTCGGCGCGGATGGTCACGACAGGGGTAGTCATCAGGTCATAGACGCGCACGGGCACTCCAGATCAGTTTCAGGGGACACCGAACGATCCGGCGATTATCGGTTGGGTTGAACGGAGTATGACCGCGCCGATGCGGATCGTCTCGGGGTGCAACTCTTTTTCGACGATGCGCGTCAGACTTGTTCATGAACCGCCGCTCGACGCGCATCGTGACCGCACTGCCAGCATTTCTTGCCGTCATCGCTGTTCCGGTCCGGTGCGTCGGCCAGAGAGCGCAGACCGCGGCGGTCGGGGTGGTCACCGCTGGAACGTCGGGCTCTCCGGTTCGCGAAGTCCGGGCGATCCGGGCCGAGACGGCACCGGTGATCGACGGTCGCGCCGACGATGCAGTGTGGCAACGTGCACCGGAGATCACCGGCTTTCGCGTGTTTCGGCCGGTGGAGAACGGTGATCCGCACTTTCGGACAATGGCGAAGGTCGCCTACGACGCGCACTACCTCTACGTCTTCGTGCGCGCCTTCGACGCGCACCCCGACAGTATCGTCGGCCTGATGGCTCGGCGCGATGCGATGACTCCATCGGATCTGATCACCGTCTACATCGATTCGTATCACGACCGCCGGTCCGGGTACGAGTTCGACGTCAATCCGGCCGGCGTCAAGACGGATGCGGCGATCTATCAGGACGGGAATGAAGACATGGCGTGGGACGGCATCTGGGATGTCGCCACCCGGGTCGATTCACTGGGGTGGACGGCGGAGTTCCGGTTCCGGCTGTCGCAGCTCCGTCACGCGGCCAAAGCGGAGACACAGTTCGGGTTCACCCTCGCGAGGACGGTCGAGCGGACCGGCGAACAATCGAGTTGGCCATTGTACCGCGTCTCGGCACCGGGACTCGCGTCGCAATTCGGCGAGCTCGCAGGGCTCGACTCCCTGGCGTCGCCGCGGCGCATCGAACTGGCGCCGTACTTCGTGACCCGCAACGTCACGCAGGCGACGACCGGTGGACCCGGGAGGAGCCAGCAGCTTTCAGGAGGCGCTGACTTCAAGGTCGCGGTCGCCTCCAACCTCACCATGACCGGCACCATCAATCCGGATTTCGGTCAGGTCGAGGCCGATCCCTCGGTCCTCAATCTCTCGGCGTTTGAAACGTTCTTTCCCGAGCAGCGTCCCTTCTTCGTCGAAGGCAACGGGCTGTTTCAGTTCAACGTCAATTGCAGTCAGGTGAACTGCAACAACGAGAATCTGTTCTACTCGCGGCGTATCGGCCGCGCGCCGCAGTTGTCATCTCTGTACGGCGATACCACGTCCCCCACGGCGACCACGATTCTCGGCGCCGGCAAGCTCACTGGCCAGCTGGCGAGCGGATTGTCGATCGGTGCCATCGACGCCGTGACGCAACGCGAGGCCGGAGCCGGAAACGCCACGATCGAGCCGGCGACCAATTATGCGGTGCTTCGCGCCACCCAGGACCTGGACGGCGGCGCCAGCGGCTTCGGGTTCATGTTCACCGGCGTGAATCGAACCCTTGATCACTGGTCGAGCGCTGACCTGCACAGCGATGCGTACGTCGGCGCCCTCGATTTCCGGCATCAGTTCGCCGGGCGCCGTTTCCAGCTCACCGGTTCGCTCGATCTCTCCCGCGTCGACGGCAGTCGCTCGGCGATCGCCCAGACGCAGCTCGATCCGGTCCATTTCTATCAGCGACCCGGCGGTCCGCTGACATTCGATTCCACGCGGACGTCGATGACCGGTGATGCCGAAGAGATCAAGCTCGCCAAGATCGCCGGTACGCACACCGACTTCGAAACGAGCTACCTCCGCCGCTCGCCGGGGTTCGAGATCAACGACCTCGGCTTCCTCCTGCAGGCCGATCAACAGAGCTGGAACAACTGGTTCGGCATTTTCGTCAACAGACCGAACGCGGTGTTCAACCGGCTGCAATGGAACCTCAATTGGTGGCAGTGGTGGTCGGCCGCGGGATTGCCGACGGAGCGCGCCGCCAACACCAACGTGCACATCCAGTTCATCAATCACTGGTGGTTGCGCACCGGCGGGACCCTTGGCCAGCTCGGCGCCACCTGGTGCGACCGGTGTGCACGCGGTGGGCCGGCGATCCGGCAGGATCCCTACGTCGCACCGTGGTGGACGATCCAGGGCGACGACCGGCACCGGATCATCCCGTCGATCAACGGCAATTACTTCCGGGGAGACGCGGGCCGGAACAGCACCCTGAACATCAGCCCGCAAGTCACGGTGAATGCATCCACTCGACTCTCGGCGTCGCTGGGTGCGTCGATCGCCAGGAACATTAGCGACAACCAGTGGTACAACAACGTGACCGATTCGGCCGGAACGGTGCACTACACCTTTGCGCACCTCGACCAGCGCACGGTGTCGCTGACGGCCAATCTGAGTTATGCCGTCAGCACGGTCCTTTCAATTCAGTGGTATCTCGCGCCGTTTGTGAGCCGCGGCACGTACTCCAACGTCCGGGAACTGGCGAATCCTGCCGCGGCGGCGTATGACGCGCGCTACCGCCCGTACGGCGATACAACCGTGACCAACAATCCCGGTGGCGTCGATTCCCGGCAGTTCAACTCGAACTTCGTGGTTCGGTGGGAGTACCGGCCAGGATCGACGATTTTCCTCGTCTGGACGCAGGGGAGGAACGCCTTCGACCCGGTGGCCAATCCGCGGGGACTCTCCGGCGACTTCGACAACCTCCTCCATCTCCCTCCCGATAACACCTTTCTCGTCAAGGTCTCCTACTGGCTCAATCGTTGAGCCCCGGCGCCGCCCGGTTACTTTCTCGGAATGCCGCCGCGTACGGTCGGGATCCTCACCGCAGGTGGTCTGGCGCCCTGCCTGTCGTCGGCGATTGGCGCGCTGATCCAGCGCTACACCGTCGCCGCCCCCGGCGCGGGAATCACCTGCTATGTCAACGGTTACCAAGGGCTGCTCACCGGCAAGCGGATCGACGTGACCCCTGCGGTGCGCGCCGCGGCCAATCGCCTCCACCATTTCGGCGGCTCGCCGATCGGCAACAGTCGCGTCAAGTTGACCAACATCGAGGATTGTCTTCGCCGCGGGTTGATCAAGGAGGGCGATGACCCGCAGGACGTCGCCGCGGCGCAGCTGATGCGTGACCAGGTCGACATCCTTCACACCATCGGCGGCGACGATACCAACACCGCCGCCGCGACGCTGGCATCCTTCCTCGCCGACCGCGGCCATCGTCTCACGGTCGTCGGCCTTCCCAAGACCGTCGACAACGATGTCTATCCGGTGCGACAAAGCCTCGGCGCGGCGACCGCCGCAGAGCAGGGGGCTCGATTCTTCGCCAATGTCGTGGCCGAGCAGAGCGCCAATCCGCGGATGCTGATCGTCCACGAAGTGATGGGCCGGGATTGTGGCTGGCTGACAGCCGCGACCGCGCGCGCGTATCGCCGGCAGCTGGCTGATCGCGAGTTTCTCCCGGAACTCGGATTGTCCCGGCAGAAATACGACATTCACGGCGTCTATCTCCCCGAAATGGCGATCGATTTCGCCGCGGAGTCGAGCCGCCTTCGCGCCGTGATGGACCGCCATGATTGCGTCAACCTCTTCATCGCAGAAGGTGCGGGAGTCGGGAGCATCGTCCGGGAGCTCGAGTCGGCCGGCGACACGGTGCCGCGCGATGCGTTCGGCCACGTCAAGCTCGATGCCATCAATCCCGGCGCATGGTTCGCCAAGCACTTCGCGGCGAGGCTCGGCGCCGAGAAGACCCTGGTGCAGAAGAGCGGGTACTTCGCGCGCGCGGCCGCGCCGAACACCGAGGATCTCGAGCTGATCCGCCGCACCGCTGACCGTGCGGTCGAGTGCGCCCTCGGCGGTGTCTCCGGCGTCGTCGGCGAAGACGAGGATCGCGGCGGCGCACTCCGCGCCATCGAGTTTGAGCGGATTCGCGGGGGCAAGCCGTTCGATCTCCGCACCGGATGGTGGCGCGAGCTCCTCGACGCCGTCGGGCAACCTCCGGCACACGCAGCCGCCAGCATTCCCGCTTGAACGATTCCCGTCCGACATGGCGGAGCCGATGCATCCCCGGGATCGCCGGGGCAATCACGCTCCTCTGGCTGTCGGTGTCGCACACCGGTGATTTCCACGTCTACTGGCTGGCTGGTCGCGCGCTCCGCAGCGGCTGGGCCGCGGTGTACCAGATCAGCGGCCTCACGCCGTTCAAGTACCATCCGGCTTTTGCACTGGTGTTCGCGCCGTTCGGATGGTTGTCGGAGCCGGCAGCCCGCATCGTCTGGGCCGCGCTCAACGCCGCGATGGTGGTCGACGCGCAACGACGATGGCGTGCACGCTGGACTCTCGATGATGTGGCGATCGGTCTCGGATACATCTGCGTGGGGCACGCGTTGTTCTGGCAGTATCAGTTCGGCAACGTCACCTTCGCGATGCTGTGGCTCTGGACCGTGGCGCTCACCTCGCCACGACGCTGGGTCGAGGCCGGGTGCTACGCTATCCTCATCGCCCTCAAGCCGTTCTGGATCGCATTGATCGTTCCGTGGATCCTGTTGCGGCGGTGGCAGTTGCTCGGGCGCGTCGTGGCGGCGCTCATTGCCATTTCCGCGGTACCGGTAATCCTCGGACCTGCTTCCCTCGTGACCGCGTATCGGCGATGGATCGAGACCTTTGCCGATCCGCTGCATGCCCACAACTATCCCAAGAACGACAATCAGTCATGGTTCGGATTTCTCTACCGCCACCGTGAGCTGGTGCATGATCACGTCACGTTGTGGTGGATCATCGGATGCACGCTGGCAGGAGTCCTCTGGCTCGCCTTCTGGCGACGGCTCTGGCGTGCTCCGCTTGCGCGGCGCGACTGGTGGATCGTCGAAGCGTCGTTGATCCCGTTCATCCTCTGGACCTCGCCGCTCAGCTGGATCCACCATCAGATCCTCCTGTGGCCACTGCTCGCGCTGGCGTGGAAGCTCGGCCGGCACGAACCGGCCGCACGCGCCGTCTTTGTTCTGTCGCTGATCGTATTGACGGTCCTGAGTCAGAGCATCATCGGGCGACCGGCGACGCTTGTCGTCCTGACGTGGGGGATTCCGCTGATGGCATTTCCGCTGCTGACCTGGTGGGGCGGGGCGCGTGTCGCACCCGGCGGGTCATTTCTTCAGGATCAGGAGCAGCGGATCGCGTAGTTGAAACCAGATGAACTGCGGCAGCGTTTCGGTCGCCACCCATTGGTGGGTGATACTGGCATCGATCGGCCCGCGACTCTTCGAGGTGTCATTGCTGCCGCGGATGCCGAACGCGTTCGCGGCAAATTTCGCGAACTTGCGCTTGAGACTCCCCACCATGCTCGAGTCGGTGCGCGCGACGCCCGGCAGGTCGACGTGCAGATCGTGCCAGCGTGGCACCAACTTGCCGACCGCGCGGCCCTGCTGCACCGTGGCATTCCACTCCGCTCCGGCGAACGTCCCGCTGGTAAACCGCATGCCGACCGAGTTGGCGAGAAACGAATTCATCGCGCGGGGATCCATCGCGCCAAGCGACCCGTGCCATTCCATCGCGAAGTCGGGCGCCAGGAGCGGGACGTCCCATTCCGCCTGCAGTCGTCCCGCCCCCATCAGGTTCGCCTCTGCGTTCAACCGGAATGGCGTGCGCGCCGTCATCCGGGCCGGCTCGGTGCTGAAGTTGTAGCCGTGAATGACCGCCTTGGAGAAGGCGAGCACGCCGGCCCGCGGTGCGCCGATGCCGATTTCACGGTAGGTGATCTCGCCGTCGCCGATGGTCGTATCAATCGACACGTCGACGCGGGAGTCGCGGAGCACCTGCTGAGGCGACCGGCGGACGATATCGGGCGCGGGATCCTCCGGCTTGTTGCGGTCCTTGAGGACGTCGACAATGGCGCCATGAATCTCGAGGCGTCGAGCCCGAAGCGCGCCACGCTGCAGGTAGGCCGGCAGGTCGATCCCCGTCGCCACCGCGTGTGCAAAGGTGACGCTCAAGCGGGACTTCTGGTACCGCATCCGGCGCTCGAACGCCGAGTCATCCCCTTCCGGTGCTGCATGAACGGCATCGACGCTGATCGTTGCGGAGCGGGCATTGACCAGAATTTCCGATGCGGAAAGCTTCACCTGCGATTCACGACGCTCGAATCCGTCGACGCGAAGGGTGACGTCGCCGATCGGATAGGCCGTGCTCCACGCCGAATCAGTCGATCCGAACGCAAGATGGCCGACGGTCAGCCGCCTGGCCGTGGTGACGATGCTGTCGGGGCGATGCTGCGGCGACACGATCACGGCGACGGATGTCGCGACCAGGGAGTCGAGACGGACGTTGCTACCCGCGGCTCGCAGCGTTTCTTCGAGCGTCGTCGGTGCCACCGCCCGCAGCAATCGCGTCGGTTCATGCTGCGGTGACACCATCCGAAGTCCGACGGTGTCGATCCGGAGGAGTCCAACGGCCACGTTTCCCGACAGCAGAAATGGCCGCCACGCAACCCCCGACAGGCGCACGCGCTGGGCTCGGAGGGTGGCGAACCCGAGTGAATCGGCGCGCGTCCCGGCCTCCGGGGCATACGTCAGCGAATCGAGCCGGCAGGTTCCGTCGTTGAGCGATGCCGAAAAGTGGCGCAGCGCCAGATGCGCCCCGCTCGGCGTGGTACCGCTGAAGCGGTCGAGCCGGACGTAGACGTTGCGTGAGAAAAGCGGCTGGCGCTTGGCGACCGGCTCATGCGGGTCGATCCGGACGGCATCAAGCTCGGCCGCGAGCGAATCGACCGAAAGGGTGGCGTGCTTCCCGCCCGGTTTCGCCATGTCGAACGTGACGTGGACATGGGGAAAGGTCAGTGCGTCAAGCGAAATCGACGGTAGCGAGGCCGGGAGATCAACCTTCCCCTGAAACTTGAGGAAGTTGGTCGAGGTATCCTGGCTCTCGGATATCGTCGTCGACGGGATTGTCTCGATCGCAAGCGTCATCGTGTCGCATCCACCGCGGACGGCATGCAGGCCGCGCGCCGCGGTCAGCTGGTCGAGGTCGATCCCGCTGATCAGGCAGCGACGGAAGTCGAGGGTCAGCCTCGGATGCGGTGATCGCAGCCGTCCATTCACGACGGTATCCGTCGTGACCGTGATGGTGTCGATGGCGATCGTGTGACTCGACTCATCGAAACGGATCGTGCTCATCGCGAGGTGATACGCGCTGTCGCTCGACGTGAGGACGTGCGCTTCAACCCAGTTCCGGATCACCGGATCGGCGACCTGAACTGCGGCGCGGCCCAGGTGCCAGCGGTTCATCCAGACCGCCGCCGCCGCGAGGATAAGACCTCCTGCGGCGACGCCCGCGAAGATCGGTCGTCGTCTTTGCATCGCCCGTGGAATTGCCCGCTCCCGAGTAGTCCTGAATAGTTGACGCTTGCCGGTCAAAGAAGAGTACCGCTTCGCTGACGCAGATGACTGTGGCGGCTGCCCCTCGTTCCCGATCGGATTGCCTCCTCCCGCCGGTGGTCCTGCGCGGTCGATGATGAGCTAAAGCTTTATTTGGTATGATGTTATGCAATCAGCGCCGGGTTTTCGATCGTGGGCCCGCCGCTTGCGTTTCCGGGTGGCGGGTATCGGAATCGTGGTACCGGCATCGAAAATTCGTCGATCGGAGCGTCAGGCTTGCGTCATCTTAGCGCGTCGGTAGCAGCAACATCGGATGGACTCACAACGGGAATTGGCGAGCTGGTTGCGGCCGCCAATCAGACCGTCCGCGAATTACTCGCGGCGTGCCCGCCGGGTGATCCGATCGGCAACCGACTCGCCCGCGTTGAGCAGACGATGCACCGCCTGGCGATGCTGACCGGCCAGTTGCACACGTCCGGGCGGCCCGTGACCCCACGCGCCACACCGCTGGACCTCAATTCCGTCGTGAGCGGCCTGTCGCCGTCATTGCAGCGCCTCCTTGGTCCGTTCATCTCACTGGAGTGCGTGCTGCATCCAGGCGGGGTATGGGCCGCGGCCGATCGCGGTCAGATCGAGCAGCTGGTGCTCGGGCTGGTCATCAATGCACGCGAGGCCCTGCCACTCGGCGGCACCGTCCATGTCGTGGCCGACTCGCTGACGCTCGACCGGCCGCGCCGCTTCCGGATCGGCTCACTCGAGCCCGGGAACTGGTCCGTCCTTGAGGTGCGCGACAACGGATCGGGCATTGACGAGCGGTCGATCGAGCATCTCTTCCAGGCGCCGCCACGAAATCTCCCGTTCGATTCGAGCCTGTCGCTCTCGACCGTCGCGGCGATCGTGCGCGACTGCGGCGGCAAGATGGTGCTTCAGGCTGACCGCACGGCCGGAAGCGCGCTTGCTGCGTGCTTTCCCGCCGTCCGCCCGTCGCGCACCCGGCAGCCTGCCACCGGGACCGCCAGCGCCGTGCTGATCGTGGACGACGATGAGTGGGCACGAATGAGCGGGGCACGCATCCTCCGGCGCGCCGGCTTCGGCGTCCTCGAAGCAGAGCACGTCGATGCCGCCACCGAACTGCTGCACGACGTGGCAGGGTCCTGCGTCCGCGTGGTCCTGGTTGACGCACATCTCGCGCAACACGGCCCCGTTCCCTTTGCCGAAATCCTCCGGAGCGAGCGCCCCGAAATCGAGCTCCTCGCCACCGGAGACGGTGGGTTCTCGCGAAGCGGTGAGACTGTCGTCGCAAAGCCGTTCGTCGCCGATATCCTCGTCAAGGCCGTCTCGGCGCTCCTCGAGTCGCAGCCCTGAACGCCGCCCCACCTTGCGACCGGCGGCGGCGGCGCCAATATTGGCGCCCGCGATGCTGTACCGCGAAGCGCGTCAACGCCGTCCGAGAGAGCCACGATGAAAGCCAATGACATCCGCAAGGGGACCGTGATCTATTACGAGGGGAAGCCGCACCTCGTCATGGATTTCACCCACCGTACCCCGGGGAACCTCCGGGCCTTCGTGCAGGTCCGGCTCCGCAACCTGAACACCGGCATGTCGCTCGACCATCGGTTCAGCGCGACCGAACTGGTCGAGGAGGCCCGCCTCGATACCAGGACGATGCAGGTCCTCTACGCGGACGGCAACGGGGTCCACGTCATGGACGCCGATACCTATGAGCAGTACACCCTCGATCCGGACGTGGTCGGCGAGGATGCCGCGTGGATGGTTGCAGAAATGCAATTCGACGCGACCTGGCTCGAGGGGCGGCCGATCTCGTTCCAGTTGCCGGCCTCGCTCGAACTGGAAGTTGTCGAGACGTCACCGGTCATGAAGACCGCGACCAAGACGGCGAGCTCGAAACCGGCCAAGCTCAGCAACGGGGTCACCATCCAGGTGCCGGAGTTCGTTGCGCAGGGTGAGCGCGTCCGGGTCAACCCGCGTGAGCGTGTCTATCTCGAACGCGTGAAGTAACTGATTCCGGACCGACCGGAATGCAGAGAGGCGGGAGCGACTTCGCTCCCGCCTCTCTGCGTGTTTCGATCATCGCTCGATCAGCAGGACATCACTCTCCGCCGCCGCCGCGATTGCCACCGCGACCGCCGCCAGCGCCTCCGGGGCCGCCGCCAGGACCACCGCGCCCACCGCCGAAGAGGTTGTTCTGCACGTTGGTCACCGAATCCGGGAGCAGCGCCCACTGGACGTCGGTCAGGATCGCGTGCGCCTGATCACGCGTCTTGATCTGCTGCTGAAAGAGCGCGAACTGGAACGGTCCCAGCTTCTGCTGTAGCGGTTGCAGGTCCGCCGCCGAGCCGATCTTGGCAATCTTCTCGACGTCCGGCCGGATACTGTCGACCTGGACCTGCAACTTCGCGTTGCTCGAATCAACCAGTGCCTGCAGCTTGGCGACCTGATCCTTGCTCAGGACCAGCGAGTCCTTCCGCGCCAGGATCTGCGTCGCGACGTTCTGCCGGCGATACCGTGCCATCGCCGAATCGAGCGCACCGAGACCGCTGCTGGCGCCGCCGAGCGAACGGCTCAGCTGCTGGATCTGCTGGGTGCGCGGATCGTATCCGATCGCGTACCGCAGCGCGACCTGCAGCTGGAACGGGCTGCGGCGCGCCGTCGCGGCCGAGCTGGTGTTGCCGAACCGCTCGTTCACCGCATAGACGAACTGCTCGGTCGTCGGGTCAAAGCCCTTGACCTGCAACAGGTGGTTGTCCGGCGACGCATTCCCGCCCCATCCCTTGATGTTGTCGGGCCCGTTGATCCACTCGTCGAGGCCGCCGAGCAGGTTCTGCGTTGAGAGTGACACCGCGAGGCGGCGATCGAACATCGCGGGGCGCCAGTTCATCTGGAACGCCAGCGTCGGCTGCCACGGCCCGTAGCAGGTGTTGCGGCCGGCGATCTGGCCAATCTGCGCCTCGAGACACTTCCGCGCGTTCCCCGAAGTCTCCTTGAGGAGGCGGTTCATGCCATTCGAGATTGCGGTGTCGGTCGTTGTCGCAGGGTCGAAGATGAACGCGCGATCGTTGTTGCCCGACCCATCTCCATTGATATCACCTGAGACGACCGGGGTGTACGGCCGCCCCGAGACCATCCCCATGTTCGAGGTGAGCTCGAACGCCGGAGTAATCGGCCACGAGATCTGCGCCTGGAAGTTGTGCCGCCGATCGCTGCTCGAGGTCCCCCATTCGTAGTCGTTCGGATCGCCGGCGGTCTGGTTGCCGCCGCCGAACCCGCCGCCGAAGCCGCCACCCGAGCCCCCCTGGTCGCGGGCGGACATCAGCGTATAGCTGAAGCTCAGGTTGATCTGCTTGCTGGTCGTTCCCGAGACATTGAACGTCACCTGCTTGGTGCTGTTCTGGAGCGCGCTGAAGACATCGTTTACCTGACCGAAGTTGATGTCCTTGCGCGACGCCGCCAGCGGAATCGCGCCGGTCGATGTCACGATCTGCGCGGGGTCCGCATACACCGGACGATTGTTTTCGCTGCCGATGCTGAAGATCGGCTGGTCGTTGAGGTTGAGGTCCTTCGAGGCCGCCTGGCCCACGCCGCGCACATAGGATGCGTCGACATTGAACGAGACACGCGGCGTGATCCGGCGGGTGAAGCCGAGTGAGGCACGCTTGGTCTTCGAGGCGCCATAGTTGGGGTCGTACACGGTGACGATCGGAATGCCGTTGATCACCGGCGTCGAGCTGTCGTCGAGGCATTGATCAGGGATGGTGCTCGGATCATTGATGTAGTCCGACCAGTCCGGCGTCGGGACGGCCTCGCCGGTGCAATAGAGCTGGGTCTGGGCGTTGATCAGCCCCGACTGACCCTGCGCCGTCTGCGGCAGGCCCGATGGCATTGTCCCGCGGAAGACACCCACGCCGCCGCGTATCGTCCAGAGCGGCGGAGCGAAGCCGCGTTGCGCCGAGCCCTGCTGCTCCGGCGCCGGAATCGCGTAGCTGAATCCGATCCGCGGCGAGAGGTAGGTCTCGGTCGGCAGCACGTGCGTATCGACGTGGAATTCGTTGAGCACGTCCTCGTTGGTCGCCGGTGCGCCAGCGTACGAAGAATGCTCGAGGCGCAGGCCGTAGTTGAGCTGGAGATTGCCGGCGCCGCCGCCACCAAACCCGCCGCCGCCGCCACCACCGCGACCGCCACGACCGCCGCCACCACCGAAGCCGCCGCGTCCGCCGCCATTCGGCGTTCCCTCACCGGCAGCCGTTGCCGCCGCCGTGCTGTTGCGTTTGCTGAGCGGAATGCGCCAGGCATCGCTGAGGTAGATCGCCTCGTTGAAGATCTGCCCCGAGCGGATCGTCGGCTGGAGCGTCCGGGTGAACGTCGAGGGGTCGTTGTTCTCGAAGTCCCCCAGCGTGGCGTAGGTGAACGTCCCGTTGCGATTGTTGGTCACGTCGCTGGTGATGTCGGAAGTATTGCCGTACAAGCCGAGTGCCCAGCGGTGTGCGCCCGCGGGCGAGAGGAGCGACAACTCGTCGGTGACTTCAACCCCGTTCGTCGTGCTGCTGGTCGGGAATCCGGTATTGCCGCCGAACCCGAGGGTCGTGAAGGTGAGCTGCCCGGAGTCGACCGTGCTGAAGCTGGTGACGCGTCCGGCGGGCGCGAACAGGTAGGGGCTCGAGTTGTTGCTGCTGTACGAGTACCCGCCATTCAGCGAGTTGATCAGACCACTGTTGAAGCGCGACGAGACGCGAACCGCAGCGGTGGCACTCTTGTTCGACGAGGTTCCACCGACCTGCGGCAGCGACGTCGAATTGATGCGCTGCGGTTCGTTCGAGCTCCAGTTGGCACTTCCGGTGAACGAGATCACATGGGTCTGGCCGGCGTTCCAGTCGAAACGGAAGATGCCGTTGAAGCGGTCGTTCGAGGCGTTGGGCGAAATCGTCCCCGCCTTGGCGGTGAGGCCCGTCGCCGAGACGGCGTTGATGAACGTGGCCACCGAGTCCGGTGACACGCCGAGTCGAGAGAGCGTCGCATCGTCGGCGACATTGAGCGAAGCCACCGGCGACGCCGAGTGATTGTACTGGAACGAGCCGAACAAGGACGTCACGTTCCGCTTCAGCGGACCACCGAACCCTGCGCCAAATGATTGCGTTGCCTGCCCCGCCTGAAACTGGTTGCCGCTGACACCACCCCATGCAAGCGTGTTGTTGATCGAGTAACTGCTCAGCGAGCCCGTGACCCGGTTGCCGCCACTCTTCGTCGTCACCGACACCATGCCGCCCGAGAAATTGCCGCGCGATACGTCGTAGGTGTTGGTAATCACGCGCGTGCTCCGCACGGCGTCTTGTGGCAGGTTGGTGCTGGTCGTCGTGAGGCCGTTCACCACATAGGTATTCGATGCTGCGCTCTGGCCGGCAACCGAGAAGCTCGCCGCCGTCGAATCGGTGGCCCCGGTGAGAATGACGCCGGGAGCAAGCGCCGCGAGCGCCGACAGGTCGGACGCGTCGATCGGAAGACGCATCGCCTGGTCGCCGTTGATCGTGTGGACCGCCTCGCCCGCCGTGGCTCGGCTCTCGGCCTGGTCGAGGTTCGGGCGGCGTCCGCTCGTGGCCACCAGATCGGAGATCCGCTGCGCCTGGTCACCCATCTTCACGTTCAGGACGATGCGGTCGTCGTCCGGCTGGCGCATCACGTTGTAGATCTGCGGCGCCTTGCCGATTGCCTTGACCGAGATCCGGTACTGGCTCTGTCCGCCGCCGGCATCGATGAGGATCCGGAATTGCCCCTTGTCGTTCGTATGCGTCGAGCGAGTCACCTCGGTCTCGATGCTGAACGCCTCGACCGAGGCACCCGGCACCGGCTTCCCGCTGGCGTCGGTCACCGTGCCAACGATGATGTCGACGTCACTTTGCGCGTGGGCCGGTCTGACCGCCACGAACATCAGCGCTGCGAGGAGTGCGAAGGCGCTCGCGAGGCGAGCGGAGCAACGAACCAGCATGTCATTGGTCCCGGTATCGGGGTCGATGGCACGATTCTCGGCCGAAGCGCCTAGTCGCACCTGGGCTTAGTTACGCTGGGTTGAGGCCAAAAGTTGAGGGATTAAACGGACCGGCGGACTGTCAAGGAACTTGACAATCCGCCGGAGCACGGCCTGGCGCTATCCTGGTGCCGGTTACTCGCCCCCGCGGCCGCCCCCACCGCCGCCTCCGCGACCACCCCGCCCACCGCCAAAGCCGCCACGGCCGCCCGCCGCGCCGCCGGTGAGGTTGTTCGAAGGTGTCCGCACGTAGTCGGGGAGGAGCGCCCACTGGACATCGGTGAGTATCTGGCGGACCCGGTCGTGCACCCGGGTCTGCTCCCGCACGGCGATCTGAGAGAAGGTCCGTATCTGGGTAAGGAGCGGTACCACGTCGGCGCTGGTCTTCGCCTTCTGCACCACGTCCACCGCTGTCGTGAGGGAATCGATCTGCGGCTTCATGAACGCGGCACTCGAATCCCTCAACGTGGTCAGCTGGGTCACCTGCGCCGGCAACAGCGCCAGCGAGTCTTTCCGGTTGAGTGCCGCGACCGCTGCGTTCTGGCGGTCGAAGCGGACCGTGAACGAGTCGACCAGCATCCGCGCGGTTGCGGGCTGGATGGTGCCGCGACCGAGCTGCTGAATCTGCTGCAGCCGCGTGTCATAGCCGATGGTATACCGCACGCTGAGCTGCAGCTGGAACGGCTGGCGCTGTGCCAGGGCGCTCCCGCTTGTGTTGCCGAAGCGCTCATTGACCACGTACTTGAACTGATTGGTGTTCGGATCAAAACCGTCGACCGTGAGCAGCGTCCCGTCGGGACGAGCGAAGCCGCCCCATCCCTTGAGGTTGTTCTCGCCATTGATCAACTGGTCGAGTCCACCCAGGAGATTCTGTGTGGACACCGACAGCGCCAGCCGACGATCGAAGAACCCGGGCCGCCAATTGACTTGCACGTTGAGCGATGGTTGCCACGGTCCCGTACAGGTGTTCCGGCCGGCAATCTGCCCCATCTGCGCCTGCAGGCATTTGCGGGCATTTCCCGACGTTTCGTTCAGCAGGCGCGACATGCCGTTCGCCACCGCCGTGTCGGTCGTGATGGACGGATTGTAGATGAAGGCGCGGTCATTCCCGGACGAACCATCCCCGTTGATGTCGCCGGCGACGATCGGCGTGTAATGCGACCCCGATGTGATGCTCCCCGTGCCGGTGATTTCGAGTGCGGGAGTGACCGGCCACTGCATGCTCAGCTGGAAGTTGTGGCGCCGCTCGTTGCTCGACGGTGCCCAGGTGTAGACGTTGGGATCTCCGGCGGTCTGGTTGAGCCCGCCGCCAATGCCGCCGCCCGCACCGCCTTCGTCCTGGGCATACATCAGCGTATAGGCGAGGTTGATCACCATCTGCTTGTTGGTCGTGCCGGCCAGATTGAAGGTGACCTGCTTGGTGCGGTTCTCCAGCGCCGAGAACACCGTGTTCACCCGGCCGAATGCCTGGTCGATGCGCGACGCCGAGAGCGGCACCGCCCCGGTGGTGGGGATGATCTGTGCCGGATCAGCAAAGACCGGCCGGTTATCCTCGGCACCAAGGTTGAAACGCGATGTTGCGTCGTTGAGATTGAGATCGCGCGACGCTGCCTGGCCGATGCCATGCACGTACGACGCATCGACATTGAACGAGATGCGCGGCGTGATGCTGCGCGAAAGGCCGAGCGACACGCGTTGCGTCTTGGGCGCGCCGTAATTGGGGTCGTACGTGGTGACCGTCGGCCGGCCGGTGGTCACGGGCGTCGATTGGTTGTTGACGCACTCGGACGGGATGTTGCCGGGATCGGTCGCGAAGTCCATCCAGTTCGGATCCGGAACGGCATCGCCGACGCATACCAACTGTGTCTGTGCGGTGCTCAATCCCGACTGCGCCTGCGCCGTGCCCGGAAGCGTCGCCGGCATTTGCCCGCGGAAGATTCCGGCGCCCCCGCGGATCACGAGGATCGGCGGCGCGAAGCCGCGCTGACTCGAGCCCTGCTGCTCCGGGCGCGGAATGCTGTAGCTGAAGCCGATGCGCGGCGACACGTAGAATTCGCCGGGAAGCTGATCGGTGCGGACGTGGAATTCATTGAACACCGAATCGTTGAGCGCCGGCGCGCCGAGGTACGACGAATGCTCCAGCCGCACGCCATAGATCAGCTGGAAATTGCTGCCGCCGGCCCCTGCCGTGCCGATGTCTCCGCCGCCACCGCGGCCGCCGCGACGACCACCACCGCCGCCCCCGCCAAATCCGCCGCCCCCACCGCCCCCAGCCCCGCGGCCGCCGCCGTTGGCGCCCCCGCCACGGCCGGCGCGCGATGACCGCGGACGCCATGCGTCGCTGAGGTAGATCGCTTCGTTCCACGACGTGCCGTCGCGGATGGTCGGCTGCAGCGTGCGCGTGAACTGCGCGGGCGTGTTGTTCTCGAAGTCGAGTAGCGAGTTGTACGTGTAGGTGCCGAACCGGTTGTTGGTGACGTCCTGGTCGAACTGCTGGGCGTAGGAGTAGAAGCCCAGTGCGAATCGATGCGTCCCGCTCCCCGGCAAGACCGAAATCTCGTTGGTGGCCTCGAAACTCTTGGTGTTGTTGTGCTGCGGCAGGCCGGCGTTTCCGCCAAAACCGAACACCGTCGTTGCGATTTCTCCGGAATCGAGGGTCGACTCATTGGTCACCCGGCCGACCGGGGCGGTGAGGTACGGATCCGATCGGGAATCGTTGACCGACACACCACCACGGAACTGGTTCACCCATCGTCCGAGTTGCGACGCCACCTGGAGCGACACCGCGCCGTTATTCGTCTTCGAGTTGCCGCCGACCTGCGGCAGCTGGGTGCTCCCGATTCGCGTGGGATCCTGGGTATTCCAGCCAAGATTCGACGTGATCGTGACGATCGAGGTCCGACCCATGTTCCAGTCGAAGCGGTCAAGCGAGGAATACTGGTCGCTGGTGCGATCCGACGAGATGTCGCCGGCGAGTCCCGTCAAGCCGAGGCCATTGACGGTCGAGA
Source organism: Gemmatimonadales bacterium (assembly GCA_036500345.1). Lineage (NCBI taxonomy): Bacteria > Pseudomonadati > Gemmatimonadota > Gemmatimonadia > Gemmatimonadales > Gemmatimonadales bacterium. Next base: position 37,258 of record DASYCE010000022.1, read on the forward strand.
TGAATTTCGCGACGGAATCCGGCGAGGCACCGAGGCGCTGCAGCGTCGCGTTGTCGGCAATGTTGAGCGAAGGAAGCGGCTGCAATCGTCGGGTGACCTGCAGCGACCCGAACAGCGATGTGTGATTCCGCTTGATCGGACCGCCGAACCCGCCGCTCAGCAGTTCGTTGGTTGTTCCCTGGCCGAACGCGTTGGACGTATTTCCGCCCCACGCGAGATCCTGATTCTGGAATCGACTGCTGAGTGATCCGGTGACGCGATTCCCGCCGCCGCGTGATGTCACCGACACCTGCCCGCCGGAAAATCCGCCGCGCGCCACGTCGTAGGTGTTGGTGATCACGCGCGTCGTCCGCACCGCGTCCTGCGGAACGGTGGTGCTCGTCGTCGTCATGCCGTTGACCTGATAACTGTTCGACTCGGCGCTCTGGCCGGCGACCGAGAAGGTCGATGCGGTCGAGTCGGTCCCTGAGGTGAAGATCACTCCGGGCGCGAGTGCCGCGAGGGCGGCGAGGTCGGTCGCATCGATCGGCAACCGGAGCGCCTGATCGCCGGTGATGAAAAGTCCGGTCTCGCCAGCAGTTGGCCGATCCTCGCGGGTCAGGTCAGGGCGCCGGCTGGTGCTCGCGACGATGTCCTGCAACCGGACCGCCTGGGATCCGAGGGTGATGTCGAGGTCGATGCGATCGTCATCTTCCTGTCGTGTCACGTTCTGGATGAACGGGTTGTGACCGATCGCGCGGGCGGTGATCCGGTACTGCCCGCCGCCATCGTTGAAGAAGATGATGTACTTGCCGTCGGCTTTCGTGGTGGCGCGGCGGGTTTCGTCGGTCTGGATGCTCAACGCTTCGATGGTGGCATTGGGAACCGGCTTGCCGTCCTTGTCGAGCACCTTTCCTTCGATGATGTCGAGGTTGCCGCCTTGCGCGAGGGCAGTGTGGGGACGAGCGAGCTGGGCGGCGGCGACGAAGAGCAGAGCGGATACGACTCGAAGCACACGGCGCAACGGCATGAGTTGGTCCCGGCTCGGGTTCTGGTTGTCCGCGCGAATGCCGGACGCACCACGGACTTTCCTACGCTGCCTCGCCGGAAAACGTTGATCTCCGTGAACGCCGTGTTTCAAGCTGGGGCTGCGACGATTTTCTCTTATCTTCCCTCCATGACAGCACCCGGAAAACCAAAGGTCAGCAGCGAGGTTGTCTGGCGCGAAGCGCGTGAGCTGATCTGGCTCCATCGCAAGCGACTGGGCGTCGGCTTCATCCTGATGCTGATCAACCGAGGCAGCGGGTTCGTCCTCCCCGGCTCCGTCACGGTTGTGCTCGGCCGGGTGCTCCCGCGCCACGACAAGCATCTGCTGGTGATGGTTGCCTTGGCCATCGGAGCTGCCACGCTGGTGCAGGCCGCCACATCGTTCGGACTGTCGCAGATCCTCGGCGTCGCCGCGCAGCGCGCCATTACCGACATGCGACGGACGGTGCAGTCCCACCTGATTCGGCTTCCGATTCGCGCCTTCGACTCCACCCAGACCGGCCAGCTGGTATCCCGCGTGATGAGCGATGCCGAAGGGATTCGCAACCTCATCGGCACCGGCTTGGTGCAACTCGCCGGCGGGCTCCTCACGTCGCTCGCGGCGTTTGTCATCCTGCTCTATCTCAATTGGCGTCTGACGGTCTGGACGATCATTCTCCTCGGCGGGTTCTCGGCCGGGATGGCGTACGCGTTCAGCAAGCTGCGACCGATCTTCCGGATCCGCGGGCAACTCAATGCCGAAGTCACCGGACGCCTGGTCGAGAGCATCTCGGGGATTCGCGTCGTCAAGGCGTACGCGGCCGAGCGCCGCGAGAAGCTGGCGTTCACCAAGGGCGTCAATCGCCTGCTGCGCAACGTTGCGGCAACGATGACCGGAATCTCCGCCGCCGGGGCGATGTCGGCGGTGGTGATCGGACTGATCGGGGTTGTGATGATCGTCGTCGGCGGCGGGGATGTGATCGCGGGCCGCATGACGATTGCGCAACTGGTGGCCTACTCCGGCTTTACCATCATGATGGCGAGCCCGCTCATCCAGATCGCGTCGGTGAGTACGCAGATCACCGAGGCATTCGCCGGCCTCGACCGCATCCGGGAACTCCGGTCCTGGGTGCCCGAGGATGCCGACGATGCCAACCGGCATCCCGCGGGGACGATCATCGGGCATGTGGAGTTCCAGGACGTCACCTTCTCATACGACCCGGGCGTTCCCGTACTCAAGCACGTCTCGTTCGATGCGCCAGCCGGCTCCTCCACGGCACTGGTCGGGTCGAGTGGATCGGGAAAAAGCACGTTGGTGTCACTGGTCATGGCGTTCAATCATCCCGATTCCGGCACGATCCTGGTCGACGGTCGCGATCTCGGCACATTGCGGCTGCGGGACTATCGCAGCCGGCTGGGGATCGTGCTGCAGGACAACTTTCTCTTCGACGGCACCATTCTCGAGAACATCCGCTTTGCGCAGCCAAGTGCCAGCGACGCCGAGGTCCTCGAGGCGGCGCGGATCGCCCACTGCGATGAATTCACCCTCCGATTCGAGCTCGGGTACATGACGATCGTGGGGGAGCGCGGGGTGAAGCTCAGCGGCGGCCAGCGCCAGCGTGTCGCGATCGCGCGTGCAATTCTCGCGGATCCGGCGATCCTCATCCTCGACGAAGCGACGTCGTCGCTCGACTCGGAAAGCGAGGCGTTGATCCAGGAGGGTCTGGCGCGGCTGCGCGCCGGTCGCACCACGTTCGTGATCGCGCACCGGCTCTCGACGATTACCTCAGCTGATCAGATCCTGGTCCTCGACAACGGCGAGATTGCGGAGCGGGGAACCCACGACGAACTGCTGGAGGTCGGAGGCAGGTACCGCGCGCTGTACGAACGTCAGTACCGGCAGGCCATCAATCGATATGTGAACCCGGGAGAGGAACTGCCCGGTGCGGTGCATCTCAGAAGCTGACCCGGCCGTCAGCACCCGCCGACTTCGCGCAGCAACTGCGCGACGGCCTGGCGGCGACGAAGCGTCTCGTCGAGACCACCCGCAGCAGTGACATCCTGATACTCGTCATCGGCGGCCAGGAACTCGTCATCGCCTTTTGGCTCCTCAGCACGGCGGAGCCGATCCTCTTCGTCGAACATCGAATCGCCAAACACGGTGTCACCCCCGGTCCTGTCGCGTCGTTCCGGCACGCGTCCCGCTGACACACTCGGTCGGCAGGGCTCGGTCGGACGCTGGGTGCACGGCACGACGTCTGAGGGTATTACATACTTCGTGCCACGTTTTTCACGCAGAAAGATTCCCGATCGCCGCATCGAAGTTTTCGCACAGAGGTCACGATCCGGCAACGACTTGGGTCACCGGGAATGGTCGATTGGTGCGGGGGTTTGGGGATCGGGAGCGCGCAGATTTGCTACAGCGGAGCTCTCCCGTCGGTCAAAATCCCGATGATTACGCTTGCGGGTCGACCTCGGCCACCAGCGCCTTGACCCGGAGCAGGACCGCGGTCAGACCATGCGTCCGGGTCATGCCGAGCAGTTCGGCGATCCCGAGTTGGTCGAGGAGATCGTTGGGGATCGCCGCAACCTCCGCCGCGGTCGCGCCATCCAGGCGGGACTGCAGCAGGGCGAGGAATCCCCTGACCGTCGGTGCCTCGCGCGGAGCATCGGCATGCAAGGCGACTTTTCCATCATGAAGCAACGCCCAGAGGAAGACCGGGGTCTGGCACTCGTTCACCCGATGCGATGCGCGATCGCTCGCCGCTTGTAGAGAAGGAGGCAAGTCCCGAAGTTTCCGGGAATAGTCCAGCAGCGTTTCCAGCCGGGTGTTTCGATCCGCCGCGCGCAGGCGGGCAATTATCGAATCGAAGAGCATCGCCATGCAATCTACCGATACAGGAACGCTCCCTTCGCTGGTGCCACCGGTCTGGCTGGCGTCGAATCTTCGCGATCCTGATCTCGTGGTCCTCGACTGCTCGTGGTACATGCCGGCGTCAGGCCGGGACCCGACCGCCGAATATCAGATGGCACACATCCCGGGAGCGGTCCGTCTCGATCTCGACGTGCTCAGCCTCACCGGCACGACGCTCCCCCACATGCTGCCACTCCCGTCAGAATTCGCCGCCGCAATGGAGCGCTTTGGGGTCCGGCCGAGTGACCGAGTTGTCTGCTATGACGGGAGCGGGGTGAACCTTAGTGCGACGCGCGCGTGGTGGATGTTCCGCGTCTTCGGCCATCGGACCGTGGCGGTGCTTGATGGCGGCTTCGGCGGTTGGTCAGCGGCGACCCGCCCGGTGCAGCGCGGCGTGGTCCGGCGACCCTCGACGGGATATCCCGTTCCCGTGATCGACGCAACACTGGTGCGTGATCGCCACAGCGTCGAAGCAATTGTTGCCGGCCACGGCAGGGTACAGCTCGCTGATTGCCGGTCAGCGGATCGGTTTCGTGGCGAAGTCGACGAGCCTCGCGCCGGCGTCCGACGCGGAACGATTCCCGGGAGCAGCAACATACCGTTTGCCGATCTCACCGATCCGGCAACCGGCATGATGCGGCCGCCAGCGGAGCTGCGGGCGGTCCTCGCCGGGAGGGGACTCGATGTCGAGCGGCCGATTGTCTCTTACTGCGGATCGGGGACGAGCGCCTGCGTGCTCGCGCTTGCCGTGGAAGTGATTCGCGAATCGGGGAGCCGCGCGGTCGGCCCACCGGTCGCGATCTACGATGGGAGCTGGTCGGAATGGGGGGCGGAGGGAGCGCGTCGCGGACCGCAGTAACACCACCGCCGCGTGCTACCTCGGCACGCGCACGCCACATCGACGAGCCGCCGCGATCGGCGCGGGCCAGGTCGGGGCGAGGTCCAGGGCGGCGGCGATGCTCGTTCGAGCCGCGTTGCACGGCAGTCGCTGCGCCAGTGCAATGCGCAACGGATAACTCCCCGGATCGATCCGGACCGCCCACGCAAGCCGCGTGACGGAGCGGCCCGAGCCGGCAACCACGTACGCGGCGGTCTGAAGCGCGCTCCGGAGGGTGCACAACGCGAGTGCTAACGGGAGCAGCAGCAACCAACGCGAGGGCGCAGCGCGTGCCGCTTCCGCATCGGCGGCAGGATCGTCGGTCCGGACCAGCAACGCGCCGCTGGCGATCGCCACCAGCAGGAGTGGGGCAGGGAGGAGCAGGACCGCATCGAATGAGCCAGTCAGAAGCGTCGTCGCCAGCAAGCCGAGGAGCGCGCTTCCTGCCAGAACCCGTGCGCCGCTGGAGCGCCAGCCGCGAATCGCCCGCCACCCCACCGCCCCGCCGAACAGCAATGCCAGGAGCACCGCGGCCGGGCCCACTTCACTGAGCAGCGCCATCCAGTCGCTGCTCGGCCACGGGTTGATCGGGACGACATCGCCAAAGACCCATGTGGGATCGCTTGCCGGTGCTACGTCAGCGTAGTGGATCGACCAGTTCCCCGGGCCCACGCCGAGAACCGGATGCTGCAATGCGAGGCGGATGGTATTGCGATACTGAAGAACGCGGCCGCGCCCGGACCCTTCGTCGTGGTTGGCGAGTCCGACGAGGGTGTCGCTGTATGGCGACCCGGACTTCCACGCCAGCCGATTGGGGATCACGACGGCGCCGATGATTGCCGCAAGCACGGCGGCCACCAGCAGCGCCGGTCGTGGCCCGAAGGACGGGACCGCGTTGCGCCGCCGCGCAAGGATGCAGGCGAGGGCCATCATCGCGGCCCCGATTCCCGCGCCGATCCACGCGGCACGCGAGCGCGACAGGATGATTGCCGCGACAAGGAACACGACCGCCACGAGGCCGAGCGCGGCCACGAGGCGGCGCCGCGCGGCGAGGACCGTCATCAGCACGACCGGCATGGTGAGCGCCGCGAAGTGCGCCATGAAGTTTCGGTTGCCGAACGTTCCGCCCGGGAGTCGCGTGCTGGCGAAGAGCGGAGAGTCGAGTCCGTATGCCTGCGCCAGCCCGGTCCCGGCTCCAACCACACCAGCAATGCCGCACCAGGTCAGCAGCACAGCGCCGGCACCGAGAGAGGCGACATATGTCGCGGTCGTGAATGCAGCAGCTGCCGTCACCATCAGCGCGGTGGCGCGGAACGCGAGCCAGCCGTTGGTCGCGACCAGCGAGCTGGCGATCGCCACGGCGATGAGCAGCAGAAGCGACCAGCGGATGGCAGGACGCATCGCCCGCGGCATCCGCGGGCGAGCGAGAAGGACTGCAAGCCACGTGATCAGATGGACGATGGTTTCCTTGGGAAGCTGATGTCGGTCGAGATCAGTGGGCGCGACTGGGAGCGCCACGATGACGGCGGCGACCAGGCCGGCGCCGAGCAGGTGTGCCGCGGCGCGGACGGGCCAGCGGGCGGCGGCGTCGAAATCGAGATGGGCGGGATCGTGATGCGCTGGGAATGTCACGGCGGTCCCAAACATACCGACTAGGTTGCAGGGAGGGTCGAGAAAGGCGGGTCGCCACAGGCGATTCACGCGGTCGGACCACGAGGAATTGATGCTGGACGACGGGTTCGAACCAGACGAAGACGATGAGCCCGAGGCGCCGCCGCAAGGCGCCGCCGTGCTCGCTGCTACCGACCGGCCGGTGCCGATCGGCGTGCGCGAAATCGTGGACGAGCGCGTGCCGGAAGGCATGCGCTGCCTGGGAACCTTTCTTGACGCAAAGCTGGTGGCGCGCTGCGTCGTTCCGCCCGGAGCAATCGACTACTTCGACCGCCACGGCGTCTTCGCGGAACCGCGGCGCCTGGTCCTCGCGGCACGCGAGGAGGATCCCGGCCTGCAATGCGAACTCTACGCGCTCGTGCCGATGCCGTCCGAACCGATGCATGCCGACGACGACGACGGCGAGGAGCCATGGGCGGTCTCGGTGCCATCGTCACGATACGAAGAGGCGGTCGCCGAGGATCCGGACGAGAGTGAGGACGGCGAGTCACCGATGGCGGCCGTCCTGCTCGGCCAGATCGTCCGCTTTCAGAAGGATCGCAAGCACCCCGACAACCTCGCGCTCGAAACGGTCGACGTGCTCGCGCGAATCGTGTCGGGTCGCGTCGTTGAAGCGGTCGACAAGGTGCTGGAGGACCTGCTCGGCAATTGACTGAGCCTTATTGCGAAAAGGTACGATCATGGCAGCAACGCAACTCACTCCGATTACTTCGCGCGGTTATGCGCGGCCGGATGTCCTGGTCGATTGCGACTGGGTCGCCGCGCACCTGATTGATCAGAAGGTCCGCCTCCTCGAATCCGACGAAGACCTGCTGCTCTACGACACCGGTCATATCGAAGGCGCCGTCAAGCTTGACTGGGTCAACGATCTCAACGACCCGGTCATCCGGGACTACGTCGATCGAGCGCGACTGCAGACGCTGCTCCGCGATCGTGGGATCGACGACGATACGACGCTGGTCTTCTACGGCGACAAGAACAACTGGTGGGCATGTTACGCCTTCTGGGTCTTTCAGCTGTTCGGCATCCGCCGCTGCAAGCTGCTCGACGGTGGACGTGCGCGCTGGGTCGACGAAGGACGTCCGCTGACCACGCAGGCGCCCGCAACACGACGCGGCAGTGTCTCGGTGAGCGATCGCAACGACGCAGCGGTCCGCGCCTTCCGCGACGATGTGGCGCGGCACGTCGGGGCCCATCGGCCGCTGGTCGACGTCCGCTCGCCGGAGGAGTTTCGCGGCGAGCGCCTCCACATGGCCGACTATCCCAACGAAGGGGCGATGCGCGGTGGCCACATTCCCGGTGCCCGCAGCGTTCCGTGGTCCCGTGCGGTTGACGCCGACACGCACACCTTCCGGTCGGCCGCTGAACTGCGGCACCTCTACCGCGAGGAGCAGGGCATCGAACCCTCGGACGACGTCATCGTCTATTGCCGGATCGGGGAGCGGTCGTCGCACACCTGGTTCGTGCTGACCTATCTCCTCGGTTGGCCCACGGTGCGGAATTACGACGGCTCGTGGACCGAATGGGGCAACTCGGTTTGCGCTCCCATCGAGCGACCGTAGCCGCGCGCGCCGCGGCACCGCGCCGGGTGACAGGCGTTCCGCGGCCGCTATAATTGTCGCATGACCAACATCGCCCCGCGCCCGCCCGTGTTCCAGCACCTCACGCCCCCGACCACCGGCGAGACGATCACCGTCGCCGACGGCCGGCTCCTCGTTCCCGACACCCCGATCATTCCATTCATCGAAGGCGACGGCACGGGGCCCGACATCTGGAAGGCGTCACAGCTGGTGCTCGACGAGGCAGTGCGCGTGTCGTACGGCGGGGCACGGCGGATCGAGTGGCTGGAAGTCTTCGCCGGGGAGAAGTCGAAGGCGGCCTACGATTCGTGGCTCCCGGAGGACACGCTGGCCGCGATCCAGCACTATCTCGTCGCCATCAAGGGACCGCTCACCACGCCGGTCGGTGGTGGCTTCCGGTCGTTGAATGTGGCGCTGCGGCAGCAGCTTGATCTGTACGCCTGTGTGCGGCCGGTTCGCTGGTTCGAAGGGGTGCCGTCCCCGGTCAAGGATCCGGCCGCCGTCGACATGGTCATCTTTCGGGAGAACACCGAGGACATCTACGCCGGGATCGAGTATGCCGCGCACACCGACGCCGCGCGCAAGGTCATTGCGTTCCTCCAGGACGAGATGAAGGCCCGCAACATCCGGTTCCCGGAGTCGAGCGCCATCGGGATCAAGCCGGTGTCGGAAGAAGGCTCCAAGCGGCTGATCCGGTCGGCGATCGAATACGCCTCCGCCAACGGCCGCACCAGCGTGACGCTGGTGCACAAGGGCAACATCATGAAGTTCACGGAAGGGGCATTCCGTGACTGGGGTTACCAGCTTGCGCGCGACGAGTTCGGAGCCACCGACCATGAAGGTGGCCCGTGGCAGATCCTGCCGAATGGCGTGGTGGTGAAGGACGTAATCGCCGATGCGATGTTGCAGCAGATCCTGACGCGGCCGCGAGAGTACGACGTCATCGCCACCCTCAACCTCAACGGCGACTACATCTCCGACGCGCTTGCGGCACAGGTGGGCGGGATCGGGATCGCGCCGGGGGCCAACATCAACTACGTCACCGGTCACGCCGTCTTCGAGGCAACGCACGGGACCGCACCCAAGTATGCCGGCAAGGACATGGTCAACCCGGGTTCGGTGATTCTTTCGGGCGAAATGATGTTGCGATATCTCGGCTGGACCGAAGCTGCCGATCTGGTGATTGCCGCGTTGTCGACTACAATCGGCCAGAAGCGGGTGACGTATGACTTCGAGCGGCTGATGACCGGAGCCACGAAGCTGTCGACAAGCGGATTCGCCCGGGCCGTGGTCGAGAACATGGCCGCAGCGTCCTGACTTGTCTCGCGCAGCGCACCAGCCGATGCTCCCTGAGGATGATCCCGGCTGGTCCACCTACGCGGACACCATCGTGCACTTCTCCACCACCCCTCCGGTGATGATTGACCTCGCCGTCCCGGTCGGCGCATCCGCACGCGCGCGCCTCGCGGCGGCCGGCTTCGAGGGATCATTCGGCCTGGTGACGCCGTGCAATCCGCGCGGCCGGCGGGTCGATGAGGCCACCAACGGCAACCTGCTGACGCGGTTCCTCGCCGAACTCGACGCAACCGGCAAACGGTATGTCCGGGTCGCAGGCTCGTCGGCGGATGGGCAGCACACCGAGCATGGTGTGGCGCTGGCGTGGTCGCAGGCCGATCTGGTGGCGCTTGCTCGCAAGTGGGAACAATCGGCGATCTACTGGTGGGATGGGGCTGCCTTCTGGGTGATCGGGGCGCTCACGGCGTCGGCGCCATGGCGCCTCGGCCGGGACACATGACCGGACGCGCTCGCGCGCCATCGATCGCTCCGCCGCTGGAGCAGGCGCTGCGTGAATTCGCCAACGCGCTCATCAAGTCGGCGATGTATCCTCCCGGTCACCGCTTCGTGATCCACAGCGCCGAGGCGTTGATCGATCGGTTGAGCACCCTGCTGCTCGATCGCGAAAGCTTCACCATCGGGGTCACGCCGCGCGGCTTGCTGGTGGATGGCGCCGCCGTGGAGGGGCTTCCCCCCGCGTTGCGTGAGTTCGCGGTCCGCCTCCATCGCAAGAACGTCGGGACGGTGCAGTTCACGCCGGGGATCGATGCCGCGGAACTCGCCGCCATGCTCAGCGCGCTCGCGGCCAGTGATGCCGATGAAAAGGTCGGGCGCGAAGGAATTCGGCTGGCGCACATCCGCGTCGAACCGCTGACCTACGACGTCCTCGCCTTTGCGGATCCGCTGGTTGATTCCGACATCGATGACATCTTCTGGGGACAACTCGTCGAAGCGGCGTTCGGGCTGCGCATTGCCGAACTGGAATCGCTGCCGACCGCGAGCCAGATCGCGGAGCACATCACTGCGCGGGTCGAAAACGCCGACAGCGCCCGACGAGTGTACCAAGCGCTCGCCGCCTTTTCGACGGCGCTTGCTGCGCGGGGCGAACGGGCCGGAGGCAACGCCAAGCGACGCTTCGTCGATGTCCTCGGGGCGCTGTCGCGACCGACGACCGCGCGATTGGTGGCGGCTGCTCCCACGCCATCGGCGCGCCGTCGCTTTCTTCGCGAGACGCTGTCGCTGGTGCCACCGGCCGTGTTGATGCAGGTCCTGGAGTCGGTCGCCGACGCGGATGGCGAGCCGATCTCACCGCAGTTGCGATGGCTTCTGGGCAAGCTCGCCGGCGGCGGCGGAGAGGAATTGCCCGCCGACGGCTCGGGAGCGTTCGCATCGCAAGTTGTCGGCCTGGTCGAGCAATGGGACGGCGTGCCGCCGCAGCAGGATGAGGGGACCGATCCCCGGCTCGGGATTGAACCGGCGCGCGTCGTGGCGGCCGGACTCGATCTCGGTGTGGCGAGTCCATCGGTGTTCACAGCCGCGCGCGCGCTCGCCGGTCACGGACAGCTCGGTGAAGTGCTGGCGCTCCTTGATCATGCCGAGAACGATCCGGAGATCGTCCGCGTCATCGCCGATGCGGTGCTCGATCCGGGCCTCCTGTCGCGCCTTCTGCATGAGGAGGTCCTCGACTTCCCGCTGATCGAACGCGTCGTCAAGCAGTCGAGTGCGTCGGCGATCACGCCGCTGGTCGACGCGCTGGCCGCGGCACCGGAACGGCCGACGCGCCGGCGTCTCCTCGATCTGCTGATCCGGATCGGCCCGCCCGGCGAATCGGCGTTGATGGCGCGACTCGAATCGGCGAACTGGCAGGTGGTGCGCAACATTCTGGTCGTCCTGAGCCAGTATCCCGCGATCGCCAATCCCGAGCCGATCGTGAAGGAGCTGGAGCACCCCGAGATACGCGTCCGGCAGGAAGCGTTGAAGGTGCTGGTCCGGCAGCCGGCGACGCAGGCCCGAGCCGTGACCGTCGCACTGGAAGGCGGCGAGGAATCGCTGGTGCGGATCGCGCTGTCGGCGCTGGCGCCAGTCTGCCCGCCGGCGCACGTGGCGTCGGTCCTCTCACTCCTCGCCCGGACCAATCCGGAACTGCAATTGCAAGCAGTGCATGTGCTCAGTACGGTGCGGACGCCGCTTGTGGTACCGCAGTTCCTTGCCCTGGTGCGATCCCGCAGCGGCATGTTCCGCCGGCTCCGGCTCCTCGCGCCGACACCGGTGATGCTCGCCGCACTGCGCGTCCTCGCGACCCAATGGGCGAGCCACCGACCGGTCGTCGCCGTACTCCAGCTCGCTGCCCGGTCGTCGGACCCGACGATCCGCGGTGCTGTCCGGGGCGATAATCGATGAGCGATGCCGTCGCGTTCCTGCACGCCTTGTCGCAGGCACTCGCCGCGATGTCGCTGTATTCGCCGGGGCACCCTGCTACGAAGCGCAGCAGCCATGTGGTCTGGAACGCGCTGGTGGCCCTCTGCGCAGCCGATGCGACACCGACCTTTCTCTTCCTCGGGCTCGCCCCGATCTACAACGGCCGCCCGCTACACGAACTCCGCGACTGGCCATGGAGCAGGCGGCTTGCCGACGCCGGGGTGCAGCGCCTCGAGTTCGACACCGGCGCGACTCCCGAACTCGTCGTGGCGATGCTCGAACGGATCGTTCTCCGGCTCACGACCGGCAAGCCCCGCGCGGATGAAAGCGAGACCCCGCTCACCGGCATCCGGTTCGGTCCCGTCGCAGTGGAAGACTCGACGGCCGGCGCGCAGGGAACCATTCCTGGTGGCGGCACTGCGATTCCATTCGAGGATCTCGCCGATGAACTCGCCGCGATGGAATTCGTGTGGGACGAAGCCGGACGCGGCAATTTCGCCCGGGCCGAAGCCGACGCGATCATCAGGATCCTGGGGAGCATCCTCGATCGGTATCAGCTTCCACAGGCGCCGTATGAAGCTGCCGGTCCGCGGTACCAGGCGGTGCATGCCGTCAACACGGCATTGCTGGCGATGGTCGCCGGAAGCTCCTGGCTCGACCGCGGTGGTCGTCAACGGATCGGACTGGCTGCGCTCCTCCACGATATCGGAATGGCGCGCCTGCCGTCGGATCTCGGCGAACGTGAGACCTTGACGGTCTCGGAACGTGCCCTGGTCGAAACACACCCGGTTGAGGGGGCGAAGCTGCTCCTTGGCGTTGGCGCGCCGGGCCTGGAGCTCGCCGCCATCGTCGCGTTTGAACATCATCTTCGTCCTGACGGGGCAGGATATCCCGCGCGACGATTTCGCCCGTCAGTCCATTGGGCCAGCCGCCTGATTGGAACCTGCGCGACCTTCGCTGCGCTCCGGGCGCCTCGACCGTTCCGGCCGCCCTGGCCGGCCGACCGCGCAACCGAGTTCGTGCGAACCAACACTGGATCGCTGTTTGATGCCGACGCCGCCCACCTGCTGCTCACCGCGGTCGCGCCTCGGTAACGCCCGCACCGTCGCTGCTGTTTTGCCGATGCGCCAATCCCGGTATTTTCGCACATGTCTCCACGTATCCGGATCGCGTGTGCCGCGCTGCTCTTTTCGACCGGCGGTGCCGCGATCAAGGCCGCCGATTTCACGGCGTGGCAGGTCGCCTCGTTCCGATCGGGAATCGCGGCGCTCACGCTGCTGATCCTGGTGCCGCAGGCACGCCGCGGCATCGGCTGGAAGCCGGCGCTGGTCGGCATCGCCTACGCTGCAACGCTCGTGCTCTTCGTACTGGCCAACCGGCTGACCACCAGCGCGAATACCATCTACCTCCAATCCACGGCACCGCTCTACGTCCTCCTGCTTGCGCCGTTCCTCCTCCGCGAACGGATCCGGCGCAGCGACCTGCCGATCATCGCCGCGGTCTTCGGTGGTCTGATCCTCGTCTTCCTCGGCGTCGACCATCCGAGTGCGACCGCCCCGGATCCTGCACGCGGCAACCTCCTCGCCGCCGGCAGCGGTGTGACGTATGCCTTCCTTCTCATCGGATTGCGCTGGCTGGGTCGCGGCGACACCGTCGACCGAGGCGTTCCTGCCGTGCTGCTCGGCAACTGTTTTGCCTGTCTCGCGGCCCTTCCGATGGCGATGCCGGTGGGCGTCCATCCCTGGCACGCTTGGACTGTGATCCTGTATCTGGGCATCTTCCAGATCGCCGGGGCGTACCTGCTGATCACCTCGGCCTTGCGACACATTCCGGCGATCGAGGCGTCCCTGATGCTCCTGGTGGAAACGGCGTTCAATCCGGTCTGGTCGTGGCTGGTCCTCGGTGAAGTCCCCGCCGCGCTCGCGCTGGTGGGAGGCGGACTCATCGTCGGTGCCACGATCCTGCAGGCGATTCGCGCGCCGTCACCGGTTCCCGTGCCGGATCTTGTCTGATGGCTGATGCGCTCATCGAGACGGTGCGCGTCATTGACGGCGATTCGCCGCTCTGGCCGCTGCACGAATGGCGACTGATGCACAGCGTCCTCGCGCTTGGGGTGCCGCTTCCGGCGCTCGAACGTCCGCGCGGCGGTCCCGATCGCGTCGTCCGGATCGAAATCGCGGATGGGATGGCGCAGATCACCGAACGCGAAGTCGAAGCCGACGAGTCACTGGCGTTGGCGAGCTCGCCGGCCCCGCATCGCGGCTACCCGCACAAGATCGGCGCGCGCGCCTGGCTGGAAGCGGCGCGGGCGACGGGGCGCGCGGCAGCCGCCGACGACGCGCTGCTCTTCGATAGCGAGAATCGCCTCGTCGAAGCGACCCGGTGGGCGGTTGGCTGGTGGGACGGCGAGACGCTCTGCTTCCCGCCGTTCGCCTTGGGCGGCCTTCGCAGTGTGGCAAGGGCGCGCCTCACCGAGATGGCTCGCGGAGGACTCCGGGAAGCGGTGCTCACTCGCGATCAGCTCGCCAAACGATCGTTCCTCGCCTGCAATGCCGCGCGGGGCGTGATTCCGGTGGGAATGCTCGACGGGACACCGCTCGGTGGAAACCCGCGCACGGCGGCGCTTGCGCGGCGATTCTGGCAGCGGACTACGGCTTGACCGGTTCGGCGCCGGGGACCATTTTGCACCTCGCGGCACCGTGGTGCCTGTAGCTCAATTGGTTAGAGCGCCGCACTGTGGCTGCGGAGGTTGCGGGTTCAATCCCCGTCAGGCACCCTTGCCACGCCTCGCGAAGGTCCGTAGCTCAATTGGTAGAGCACCGGTCTCCAAAACCGGGGGTTGCAGGTTCGATTCCTGCCGGGCCTGTGGTGTTGCGCGATCGGCCCCGCCGATTCGGGGGGACGACTTGTTATATTCGCCCCCGCTGCGGCGCTATCGTCTAGGGGCCCAGGACACAGCCCTCTCAAGGCTGGAACACGGGTTCGAATCCCGTTAGCGCTATGTGGGATGTTGTGCGGGAAAAGGGCCCCATCGTCTATCGGTTAGGACAAGACCCTTTCAAGGTCTAGAGACGGGTTCGATTCCCGTTGGGGCTATGCCAGTTTCGCCTCGATAGCTCAATTGGTAGAGCACGTGACTCTTAATCACTAGGTTCCAGGTTCGAGTCCTGGTCGGGGCATTCTCCGCCGTCACACCCCCGTGACGGCGGCTTTTTTTCGCCAGTCGTTATGTTGGGAGCGCTCCCTCCGCCACACCTCATCGAGGAGTTCCCGTGTCGCGCCGGACGTTTGCCCTCGCCGCCTCCCTCGCACTGACCATCGGTGCTGCGTTCTCGCTCTCTGCCCAGGAAAAGCCGACCGCAGACCAGCAGAAACTGATCAACGGAACCTGGAAGCTCGACCCTGCTCGCAGCGACGCCGTGGGTGCTAGCGCGCTCAACTCGATGCGAGGCGGCGAGGGCGGGTTTGCCCGGCCGAGTGGTGGCGGTGGCCGGGGTGGTGGCGGCGGAGGTGGCGGCAAGGGGAAGGGCCGCCAACAGGCGCCTGTGCCTGACAGTTCTGCAGCGGCGGCGGCCAGCGCCGACGCGGCGCGCAATCAGGAGATGGAAGCGAGCACCCTGCGCGATCCGCATATGGCGATCATTCTCTCCGATTTTGCCCCCGGCGCGAAGATGATCATCGCGACCAACGACTCGACGGTCGCGATCGCCGTCGCAGCAGGGCAATCCAGCTACAAGACCGATGGTCACAAGCGGCAGGATGCCCAGATGGACGGCAGCATCATCGAGACGGAAGCCGGCTGGAAGGACGGAACGCTTGCCGTGGCGCACGGCGTGACCGGCGTCGCGATGCTGACCCGCGAGTTCAAGCCGAACAAGGATGGCAGCGTCCTCGAGATCAAGGAGACGGTCGAAGCTGGCGGCGGGAAGCTGCAGAAGAAACTCGTCTTCACGCGGGAGTAACCTGCGGTGACTGACGTTCTTCATCACCTGATCGGCGGCGAGTTCCGTCCCGGATCGTCGAGCACCATCCTCGAACGGCACAACCCGTCGAATCCGTCGGATGTCGTCGCGCGAACCTCCCTGGCGGCAGCAGACGACGTCGACGCCGCGGTGGCTGCCGCTGTGGCGGCGTTCCCGGCGTGGCGCCGACAGAGCGGGCCGGCCCGGGCCGAGATCCTGCACCGCTGGGGTGACGCAATCACGGCTCGCGCCGCTGAGCTCGCCGGCGCCATGGCGCGCGAGGTCGGCAAGCCGATCAGCGAAGCGCGCGGTGAAGTGGCGCGCGCCACCGTGATCTGCCGCTATTACGCCGGCGAAGCGGTGCGCGAAGTGGGCGACGTGATTCCGGCGCAGGCTGCCGACGTCTTGCAGTTCACCCTTCGCGACCCGCTGGGACCGGTCGCGCTGATCACGCCATGGAACTTTCCGCTCGCCATCCCGCTGTGGAAGGCGGCGCCCGCCCTTGCCTTCGGCAACACCGTGGTGCTCAAGCCATCGGAACACGCTCCGCTGGTGTCGCAACTGCTCGCGGAAACCGCAACCGCTGCGGGGCTCCCCGGCGGCACATTCAACGTGATTCACGGCAACGGCAGCACGGGTGCCGCGCTGCTGGCGCATGATCAGGTGCGCGCGGTCTCATTCACCGGGTCTCAGGGCGTCGGATCGCGTGTCGCGGCAGGAGCGGCCCAGCGGAACATCCGCTTTCAGACCGAGATGGGCGGCAAGAACGTCGTGATCGTGGCAGCTGACGCCGATCTCGGTCGGGCTGCGGCGCTGACCGCTGCAGGTGCGATGCGCTATGCAGGCCAGAAGTGCACCGCCACCAGCCGGGTGATTGTCGATCGCCGAGTGGAAGCGGAGTTCCTCGATCGCCTCGGCGCCGCGATTCACGCGCTGCCACTCGGGCCGGTGGACGATCCGGCTGCCGCGATCGGGCCGCTGATCACGGCCGAGTCACGCACGCGGATCGAAACCGCGCTGCGTGACGGCGACGCCAACGTCCTGCTGGGCGGTTCACTTCCCGATGATCCACGCTATCGCACCGGCAACTGGTTCGCGCCGCGAGTGCTCCGCTTCGATTCGCCGACTGCCGTGCTCGCACGCACCGAGCTGTTCGGTCCCGTGCTCGGCGTGATGGTCGCCGACGATCTCGATCAGTCGATTGCACTGGCCAACGATACGCCGTTCGGGCTCTCCGCCTCGCTCTTCACGAGCCACCTGGCGACCGCTCTCGAGTATGTCCGGCGGATCGAGGTCGGGCTGGTACGTGTCAACGGTGACACCACCGGTGTCGATCCGCACGCGCCATTCGGCGGCACCAAGGCCTCGTCATCCGGGAGCCGTGAGCAGGGGCCCGCCGCGCGCGAGTTCTACACCGAAATCCGCACCGTCCAGATTCATCCTTGAGGAATGCAATGGCGTCGATGACACCCAGTCAGTGGTATGGCGTTTTCCCCGCGATCACGACGCCGTTCACGGCGAACGGCGAGGTCGATCACAGCTTTCTTGCGGGACACGCGCGGCGGATGACGGCGTCGGGATGCCGCGGCCTCGTGGCGCTGGGATCGCTGGGCGAAGGCGCCACGCTCACCACGGATGAGAAGCTCGCGATCCTCGAGACCTGCGTGCAGGCGGTCGGCGATCGTGTTCCTGTCGTTGCCGGAATCTCGTCGCTGTCGACCAGCGACGCGGTCGCGCTCGCCCGTGCCGCCGAAAAGGCCGGTTGTGCGGGCCTCATGGTCCTCCCGCCGTACGTCTACCGTGGCGACTGGCCCGAGATGCGCGCGCATGTCAGCGCCGTGATCGCGGCGACTCCGCTTTCGTGCCTGCTCTACAACAATCCGATCGCGTACGGCACCGATTTTCTGCCGGAGCAGGTTCGAATGTTCTGTGAACACAAGAACCTTCACGCGGTGAAGGAATCGAGCGGCGACGTGCGACGCTTTACGGCGCTGCGCGCGCTGCTCGGCGAGCGACTCGCGCTGTTCGTCGGAATGGATGACGCCGTCCTCGAAGGCGTCGCCATGGGCGCCACCGGCTGGGTGGCAGGGCTGGTCAACGCGCTTCCCGATGAATCGGTCCTCCTCTTCGAGCACGCCGTTGCGGGTCGGATGCATGAAGCGCGGGCCTTGTATGAGTGGTTCCTGCCGCTCCTGCGACTCGACACGGTGCCGAAGTTCGTGCAATTGATCAAGCTCGTGCAGGACGAAGTCGGTCTCGGCAACGAGCGCGTCCGCGCACCACGCATGGTGTTGACGGGAGCGGAACGCGAAATGGCGCTCGCGGTAATCCGCGAACGGCTGGCGACGAAGCCGGCCACCGCCGCATGAGCGGCATGGTTCCGATCGACGTCGTCGACTCGCACACCGAGGGGGAGCCGACACGCGTGGTGATCGACGGGTGGCCGATGCCGCCCGGCCGGACAATGGCCGAGCGTCGCGAATACATGCGGCGCGAACAGGAAGGACTCCGCCGCGCCGTCGTCACCGAACCGCGCGGCCACGACGCCATCGTTGGCGCGCTGCTGACGCCGCCCGAACGGCCGACCGCTGCGGCAGGAATCGTCTTCTTCGACGACGTCGGGTACCTCGGGATGTGCGGGCACGGAACGATCGGCGTGGTGCGGACGCTCGAGTATCTCGGCCGCGTCCGTCCGGGGCACATCGAACTCGACACGCCGGTCGGACCGGTGGCGGCAGATCTCGACGCCGACGGCACCGTCACGATCCGCAATGTCCCCGCGCGCCTGGCGAGGCGTGACGTGGCGGTCACCGTCCCCGGCATTGGGGTAGTAACCGGTGATATAGCGTGGGGCGGGAACTGGTTCTTCCTCACCGAACTGCCGGGCGTGGCGCTCGACCTGTCGCACCGCGCGGAGCTTCTCCGCATCACCACGATGATCCGCGAGGCGCTCGCGGCTGCCGGGATCACCGGTGACGATGGTGATCGGATCGAACATGTCGAGCTCTTCACGGCGCCGACCCGGCCCGATGCCGACAGCCGCAACTTCGTGCTCTGTCCCGGTGCGGCGTATGACCGGTCGCCGTGCGGCACCGGAACGTCGGCGAAGATGGCGACGCTGCACGGCAGGGGAGAGCTGGCGATCGGCGAACATTGGCATCAGGAGAGCATCGTCGGATCGATGTTCACCGGATGGCTCGAGGACGATCAGGGCGCCTTGATCCCGCGGGTGCGCGGCCGGGCTTACATCACCGGGCGCACGACACTCCTCTTCGATCCCGATGACCCGTTCCGGGAGGGGCTGCCGTCGCGATGACCGCCGACGTCATCGTCGTGGGCGCCGGGTTGGTCGGAACGATGACCACGCTCTGCCTCACCGAGGCGGGGGCGGATGTGACGCTTCTGGAGGCGAGCTTTCCCGGAGGCGGCAGCAGCGGCGCCGCGATGGGACACGTGGTCGTGATGGACGACACGCCGGCGCAGTTCGCCCTCTGCAATTACTCCCGGGCACGATGGCAGGATCTCTCCGACTCGCTTCCCGCCGCCGCCGAATATGACGGCTGTGGCACGCTGTGGATTGCCGCCGACGACCGGGAACTTGAGGGCGCAACGGAGCGGGCGACCCAATACTGGGCCGCCGGTGTCGCCGCGGAAATCGTCGATGCACAGGCGCTGCGCGAGCTCGAGCCGCAACTTCGACCCGATCTCGCCGGCGCCCTCCTCGTTCCCGGCGACGGCGTCTGCTACCCGCCGGCGGTCGCGCGCGCCATCAGCGCCCGCGCTGCATCTCTGGGCGCGCGGGTGCAGCTCGGCAGCGTGGTGCAATCGATCGAATCCAATGCCGTGCGACTGCAGGACGGCACCACGCTCCACGCCGGGGCGATCGTGATCGCGGCCGGCGTGGCGTCGACCTATCTCGTGCCGGGGTTGCCGATCGTTCCGCGCAAGGGCCATCTCGTCATCAGCGATCGCACGCCCGGATTTGTCCGTCATCAGCTCGTGGAACTTGGCTACCTGCGCAGCGCACACACCTTCGGCGGGTCGTCCGTGGCGTTCAACGTGCAGCCCAGGCGGAATGGTCAGGTGCTCATCGGATCATCGCGTGAACTGGTGGGAACCGATTCGTCGATCAATCGCTCGCTGGTCGCGACGATGCTGGCGCGCGCGACGGAGTATATGCCAGGCGTGGCCGAGCTTCGAGCGCTTCGCACCTGGATCGGCTTCCGGCCGGCGACACCCGACAAGCTGCCACTGATCGGGCCGTGGCCACAGCTCCCCGGCGCCTGGATCGCGGCGGGCCACGAAGGACTCGGCATCACCATGGCGACCGGAACCGCCGAACTGATCGTCGCCGGGATCACCGGGAAACCGGCACCAATCGATCCGCTACCATACCGGCCCGATCGCACCATGCCATCGATGGGCCACCTTGCCGCATGACTGACGGCATCCCGATCATCGTGAACGGAAACCCCGTCACGGTCACGAGCGATATCACGCTGGCGGCTGCGCTGCTCAACGCAGGTGTCACCAGCTTTCACCGCGACGTCCACGGGGCGCCGCGCGCTCCGCTCTGCGGGATGGGAACCTGCTTTGAATGCCGCGTCACCGTCGACGGGGTGGCTGGTGTTCGCGCCTGCCTCGAACCGGTGCGGCGCGACATGCGGGTGGACACCGGACGATGAGTCCACTTGCCGCAGGGACCGACGTCGCGATCATCGGCGCGGGGCCGGCCGGGTTGAGCGCTGCCATCGCCGCCGCCGAACAGGGGAAACGCGTCCTGGTGATCGATCAGGGACTTCGCCCGGGAGGCCAGATCTGGCGGCACCGCGACCAGCGCACGCTGGGTGCCGTACCGCGCCGGCTTCTCAAACGCGCCGCCGCACTCGAAGTGCGGATGCTCTCCGATGCCCGCATCATTGATCTCGACGGACCGCGCGACCTGCTCCTGCACCACGGCGGCCGGGTCGTCCGCCATCACGCAACCGCGCTGATCCTGGCGACCGGGGCACGGGAGCAGTTCCTCCCCTTTCCCGGCTGGACGCTTCCGCGAGTGGTCGGCATCGGCGGCCTGCAGGCCCTGATCAAGAGTGGATTGACGCTGCGCGGTGCGAAGGTCGTGATCGCAGGGACCGGACCGCTCATCCTTCCCGTGGCGTCGGCCGCGGCATCCGCCGGCGCTTCGCTGCTGCTGGTGGCGGAGCAGGCGTCGCGTACCGCGCTGCTGCGCTTCGGGATGCACGTCGTTCGCAACAAGCGCGATGCGATGGCCGATGCGGCGCGCTATCGCTGGTCATTTCGCAGGACTCCGTTCCGGACTTCGAGTTGGGTTATGCGGGCCGATGGCGATCAGTTCGTCGAACGGGTCACGATGCAGCTGAATGGTGATCAGCGCATCATCGAATGTGACTGGCTTGCGACCGGCGCGGGGCTGGTGCCGAACACCGAGTTGGCGCAACTCATCGGCTGCACACTCGCAGGAGACGCCATCGCCGTCGATGCGCGGCAGGCGACCAGCGTCAGTGGCGTATGGGCTGCCGGCGAATGCACCGGGGTCAAGGGCGACGCCGGCGCGATGGCCGAAGGCGAAATCGCCGGGCGCGCCGCGGCCGGCGACCTCACCGGCGCCAATGCCTCGTCGCTGCAGGCCGCGCGCAAGGCCGCCAGGGCGTTTGCGGGCCACCTCAGCACAACGTTCGCGCCGAGGGCCGAACTGCTGGCGCTGGCCGATGCCGATACCGTCATATGCCGCTGCGAAGGAATCCGTCGCGGCGATCTCGACCCGACATGGAGCCAGCGGCAGGCCAAGTTGTGGACCAGAGTTGGAATGGGAGAGTGTCAGGGAGCGGTCTGCGGACCGGCGTGCGGCGCCCTCTTCGGTTGGTCGGGCAATCGAGTGCGGCCGCCGCTCGGGGCGCCGCAGTGTCGCGAATGGAAGGATGGATTGTCATCGGCTTGATGCAGGAATACGCGGACTTTGCACAAATCTCAAGCGCCGCTTCCTCGTCAACGCCAAGCAGAAACGCCGGTCTACGACATGTCGGTGAGGCCCGATGTCGCCGCGGCCACGAATTTTTGAAGTCGCGCCGCGTCGGCCGATCCCAGCGCCCGCACCATCGACTCGTCAAGCGTGGCCCAGGCCCGCTTCACCGAACTCTCCAGCAGACGTGATCGCGGTGTCGGATAGACGAGCGAGACTCGCGCGTCGTGCTGGTCGGGGCGCCGCTCGACCATTCCGCCGCGTTCCAGCCGCTGCACCATTCGCGTCAGCGTCGGTTGCTCAATGCCGAGGTGGGCTGCCAGTGCCCCCTGTCGTTGTCCCGGCTCCGCCCATACCGCGAGAAGCAGCAGGTCCTGGCCCGCATGGAGGCCGTGTGGTGCGAGGAGCGCGCTCAGCCGGGCGCGGTGGGCGCGCGCCAGAGCATGGAGCGTGAGTCCGAGCGAATCAGCGGGCATCGGCACGCGATAAGGTATCCCGCCGCGACCGACTCTGCTTACTCGCCCGGCAGTGCGGCGACCACGAGGAGCGTCGTGATCGCCAGCATGATCGCGCCGAGAACAAGTTCGATCCGGACTGCCCGGCGCAGGCGCGCCTCAGAACCGGTGGCCCGCATCTCCAGCGCCGGGGTGACAACCTTCCAGTTGTACCATCCCAATGCCAGTACGCCGATGAATGCCGTCAGCTTGAGCAGCAGGAGGCGGCCCCACGTGGAACGGACGATCAGCCCGATCGACAGGTGACTGTACACCGCGGCGATCGTGACGCCGGAGATGACCGCGAGCGACGCACCGGTGCGGCCGAAAATAGAAAATGCCTTGACGACACGCGCGAGATCCGGGAGTTGCTCCTCACCAGAGAGCGCCGGAAGCGCCACAAGGGTTAACATCCCGACGGTTCCGATCCACATTCCGATTCCGGCAAGATGGATCAGGTAGGCAACGCGTCCAGTAATCCATGGCCAGGTGTCGCCGGCACCGTGGCCCATCCCCGTCTCCGCCCAGAGAATGACGAAGACGATGACGGTGATGACTGTATCCGGCGCCACGCCGCGCTTGCGACGCAGCGGCAGCGCACCGAGGAGGACGATCGCGGCCGCCAGTTGCAGCATCCACGCGCGCGCCCATGTGCCGTTGAGCAGGACGCTGCGGACCATCTCGGCGGTGACGGAATCTCCGGGATCGACGAAGGTGCCGACCTGGAAGACGCCGCGGACCATTCCAGCGATGATGAGGATGACGGCCGCCGGCATGACGGCCCGGCCGAGCCGGGCGCGAAGGTCGCGGCCAACGCCGGTGGCATCGGACGGGCCCGCATACTTGATCACGAGCCCGAGAATCTGCGCGCCAACCAGCAGCAGAAGCGCGACGTAGATGACCCCTCGAACGACCGCATACAGCGCGACGAGGGGCGCGGTCATGCCGTTACGTCGATCCGGCGCAGTCCGCGCAGAGGCCGTACAACACCAACTCGTGATTCTCGAGCGAGAATCCCGGGG
>DASYCE010000023.1 GCA_036500345.1 Gemmatimonadales bacterium
CGACGTCGTGGCGGGGGTCTCGCTCGAGCCGGTCATCTCGGCGGTGTACCTGACGCTCTGGGCGTGATGGACGATGGGACGCGGCCCAGGTGCGGCGGCGGCGAGTCCCAGGGCGGCGATGGTCATGAACATGTGATCCTCGGAGTGTTGGACGGTCCCGGGGACGACGGTCACCCGGTCGGATGCACCGCAGATGCTATTGCGGGTGCGCTCCCGCCAGCAACTTGGTCAGATCGGCGATCGCGATCCGGCGCACCGGCCGAGACCGGACGAAGACCACCGTCTTGCCATCGGGGGTCAGGGTGGCGGCACCTTCATCCGCCGCGGTGTGCGTCAACTGGCGGCGTACTCCGGTCTTCCGGTCGAGAAGACCCAAATCGCGAGTTGCTCCGTTCACCACCAGATAGAGGATTTTCGAGCCGTCGTCCGAGACGTACGCCACGTTGTCACCGGGATTCAGCAGCGACGCGGCATCCCTGTCGCTCCCGATCGGTACCGCGTAGAACGCAAAGCCTGCTGCCGCGGGCTGGGCAACGATTGCCGAATCTCCGGGAAGCAGGTCAACGGCAAATGAGTTGTTGTGCTTCCAGATCGGTGTGAAGGTTCCATCGTCCTTCACGATCATCGAGGCGAACTGTCCCGTCGCATCGACAATGTTCGCGAGAACCTCGGGCCGGCCAGTCCGGCCACCGACCTGATTCAGATTGCCGGATTTCGTGATCCGTTGCGGCTCGCCGCCCGAGGCCGCGACCTTCCACACGTCCTCAATCCGCGAATCGTGATCAGAGGCGAAATAGATCGACGACCCGTCGCCGCTCCAGACCGGGTTCTGCTCCGTTCCCGGCCAGTTGTCGAGTTGACGCGGTGTGCCACCGGCAAGATCAACGACCCAGAGATCGGGCGTTCCGCTCCGATCCGAAATGAACGCCAGGTGAGATCCGTCGGGCGACCATGCCATCTCGGAGTTGCTGCCGCCCTCGACCAGCGTTCGCAGCGGCCCGCCACCAATCGGCATGACGGCGATGTCGCTCACGTTGCCGCCGTGATCGATCCGGAACGCCACTTCCTTCCCGTCAGGCGAGAGCTGCATCAGCGTGGCCCGGATCGAATCGGGCGTCAACCGGTGCTCGGTGCTGTCAGCGAGGGACATTGCCCAGATCCCGCTCTCACCCTGGCCGGTGGTGTAGACCAGCTTGCGGGATCCCGGAAACCACTGATCGATCGTTTCCTGGTCGGCGTCATCTGTCACCCGGATCTCGGGCCCGCCTGCGGTGGGAACGACCCAGAGATCGGTCTGGCGCCCGCGATCCGACTCGAACGCAATCCACCTCCCGTCCGGCGACCAGTATGGCCTGGTGTCGTTGCGGATATCGCGAGTGAGTTGTCGTGGAGCACCGCTGTCGGCCGAGACAACCCAGATATCTGACGTGCCGGTCCGCCGTGATTCGTACACGATCTCCTTGCTGTCAGGCGACCAGACCTGATCGGTCTGTGCAAACACTTCGAAACCGTCGGTCGTCAGCTGCCGCGGATGCTGTCCCGCGCTGTCGGCCACCCAGATCGTCTGCTTGCTCCCCTCGAAGACGTCGTACGCGATTCGAGTGCCGTCAGGCGACCAGAATCCGACGTAGGGCAGGGATTCTCCCGGGACCAGCGGTGTGGTGGTGTGATGGCTGATCGACAGGGCGAACGACGTGTACGTCCCGCCGCCCGATCCCGTCGTCGCGAAATAGGCGATCCGGTCGCCATCGCGATTCCACATGACAGGGACAGCGAGACCCGACTCGTGGGTGATTTGTTGCGGTGCGCCGCCAGCGGAAGGAACGATCGCGATCTGGAGCAGCCCACCATCACTTGATGTGACGGCGACGCGTGAGCCATCGGGCGACCAGACCGGGGCGTACATGGCGAGTGATGTCACCGGAACTTTGACGGGGTTCTTCATCGCCGCGTCCGATGTCCACAGTTGCTGCACCTGTCCGCTCGGCTCCCACCAGTCGATCCGTGAACCGTCGGGTGAAAAGCGGGCCAGCGATTGATTGGCGCTGTCGGGCGAGATGAACGTGACTGGGGGCAATCCCGACGGTTTCGGTGCACACGCCGCGAGGGACAGCAGCCCGCCGGCGAACATCATCCGCTTCATGGTGTTGCTCCTGGTTTCTTCGCACCCACCAGCACGCTGTCGATCCCGTGCTGGATCCTGCCCACGACGCTGTCCTGCGCCGCGAGCACGTTGCTGACATTGGGGCTGTAGGTATCCGCCCAGAGCGACCGCGAGGTCACCGGGTCGGTGAACTGGACATTGATTCGCATCACGTCGCCGGCCCGGAAGACCGTCGCCTCGACCACTGCATCGAGCTGCAGCTCCTTCGCGATCTCGCGCGTCGTCTTTGACGATCCCTTGTAGTGCATCATCTCTGAGCGCGATGCCACGGTCACCTTGCCCTGGCGCGAGAGCGCATTGGTCAGCGCGTCGTGCATCGCGGCGACGAAGATCGAGTCCTTCCCCGAGATATCCTCGATCGGCATCACACCGATCCGCTGGATCCGCCCGCTGCCGCGATGGCTGAGGAACCACGCGCCAGCAATGACGAGCAGCAGCGCCACCGCCGCGATCCACACCGCGACCCGGCGACGGCTGGCCGGCGCACCGCCCGGGTATCCCGGGAGCCGGCGCGTCGTCGTCGGCGTGACGCCGCCGCTCACCGACGTGCCGATCAGGTCGAGTTGTGCCATCAATTCATCGGCGCTCTGCCACCGATCGGCCGGATCCTTGGCGAGGCAGCGCATCACGATCGCGGCGAGTGCGTCACCGACCTCGGGCCGGAACTCGCGGACGTCCTTCGGCGCCTCCATCACATGCGCCGCGAGAATTCCCTGCGGCGTCTCCGCCGAGAACGGCGTGCGGCCGGTCAGCATCTCGTACATCAGGATGCCGAGGGCGTAGATGTCGGCGCGCTGGTCGATGTTGGCATCGCCCATCGCCTGTTCCGGCGCCATGTAATGCGGGGTGCCGACCGCCATCCCGACGGTCGTCATCGAATCGCCGCCGGCCGCGGTGACCGCCTTTGCCACCCCGAAATCGGTGACGACCGCGTGCCGCCCGCTCAGCAGCACATTGCCCGGCTTGATGTCGCGATGGACCACGCCGCGTGCGTGCGAGTACGCCAGCGCGTCGGCGACTTCCTTGAAGATCCGGATCGCATCGGGAATCGGCAGCCGCTTCTCGCGGCCGAGGCGGTCGCGGAGCGATTCGCCTTCAACGTACGGCATCACATAGAAGAGGAAGCCCTGCACCTCTCCCGAGTCATACAGCGACAGGATATGCGGATGGTTGAACTGGGCGACGAACTTGATCTCGCGCGGGAAGCGCTCCGAGCCGAGCGCCGCGGAGAGCTCCGGCCGAAGGACCTTCAGCGCGACCTTCCGGTCGTGCTTGAGATCGCTCGCCAGATAGACGGTGGCCATCCCGCCCGCACCGACCTCCCGGTCGATGGCGTACCGGCCAGTCAGTGCCTCGGCGAGCTTTGCCTGCGCGTCAGTCACTTGGCTCCGGGATATCGATAAGTTCGCCCGGCGCGATGGGACGTGGGGCCGGCCGGAAGAGAGTTGATAGTACGGAGGAACCGGTCGCGCGGCAATCGCATCGGCGCCGATGTCGATTTTGGCGGTTCTCGTTCGACGCCCTTGTAGAGACCGAGCGGGCGGCCAACGTGGCCGTTCCTCAACAGACCCGAAACCTGAAAGAGGCCCACAATGCGGTTCATGGTGATCGTCAAGGCGAGCAGGGAATCCGAGGCCGGAATTCTTCCCACCACGGAGTTGCTCGATTCGATGGGGAAGTACAACGAACAACTGGTCAAGGCCGGCGTCATGCTCGCCGGCGACGGACTTCACCCGTCCTCCAAGGGCGTGCGGATCAAGTTCGATGGCGGCAGGACGACGGTGACCGACGGGCCGTTCGCTGAGACGAAGGAGCTGATCGCCGGCTACTGGATCTGGCAGGTGAAGTCGAGGGACGAAGCAATCGAATGGCTCAAGCGCGCCCCATTCGGCGGCGGCGCGGAGATCGAATTGCGCCAGGTTTTCGAGCCGGAAGACTTCGGCGCCGCCGCCACGCCGGAGATCCTCGAGCGGGGCGCGCGGACCCGCGCCGCGGCCGAGGCCAATCGCAAGTGACGGTGTTACACTCTTTGACCGGCGCCGGGGATACCATCCACGGCGCCGCCGGGCAGATGTAACGGAGCGAACAACCAGGAGCACGTATGAGCAGCGTTCGAGTTCTCGTCGGAACTCACAAGGGTGCGTTCATTCTGACGTCCGATGGCAAACGCAAGAAGTGGGACGTGAGCGGGCCGCACTTTGCCGGCTGGGATATCTACCACGTGAAAGGTTCGCCGGTCGATCCCGAGCGCCTATACGCCTCGCAATGCAGCGGCTGGTTCGGCCAGACGATTCAGCGATCCGACGATGGCGGCAAGAGCTGGAATCCGGTGGGCAACCAGTTCACCTACGACGGCGTGCCGGGAACACACCAGTGGTACGACGGCACGCCGCATCCCTGGGAGTTCAAGCGCGTGTGGCATCTCGAGCCCTCGCTCACCGACGTCGACGCGGTCTACGCCGGTGTGGAAGACGCAGCGATCTTCAAGTCGACTGACGCCGGCCAGCACTGGCAGGAACTCTCGGGGCTGCGCCAGCACGGGTCTGGGTCGCGCTGGCAGCCCGGTGCCGGCGGGATGGGGCTGCACACCATTCTTCTCGACCCCGTGCACCATGGCCGGATCTATATCGCCATCTCCGCGGCGGGTGTCTTCCGCAGCGACGACGACGGCGCGAGCTGGGAGCCGATGAATCGCGGGCTGCGATCGCAGTACATCCCCGACCCCGACGCCGATGTCGGTCACTGCGTCCACCGGATCGCCATGCATCGCGATCGGCCCGACGTCCTCTTCATGCAGAAGCACTGGGACGTGATGCGCAGCGACAACGCCGCCGAATCATGGCGCGAGGTGAGCGGCAATCTCCCCTCCGACTTCGGCTTTCCGATCGACGTCCACGCGCACGAACCGGAGACGATCTACGTCGTGCCGATCAAGAGCGACGGCGAACACTATCCGCCGGAAGGGAAGCTGCGGGTCTATCGCTCCCGCACCGGTGGCAACGAATGGGAAGCACTCACCAACGGACTGCCCCAGGAGAACTGCTACGTCAACGTCCTGCGCGAGGCGATGGCGGTCGATTCACTCGACTCGTGTGGCGTCTATTTCGGCACCACCGGGGGTCAGGTCTACGCATCGGCCGACGCCGGCGACCACTGGGAGCCGATCGTGCGCGACCTGCCGTCGGTCCTCTCGGTCGAGGTCCAGACGCTGCAATGATGCGGGTCGAATTGCCGGCGCACCTGCGGACGCTGGCGCGCGTTGAGGGCGCCGTCGAACTCGATCCTGCGGTGCCGGTGACGATCCATTCGACGCTCGACGCGCTCGAGTCGCGGTACCCGATGCTGCGCGGTACCATCCGCGATCACGTCACCTATCGACGGCGGCCGTTTCTCCGCTTCTTCGCCTGCGGCGAGGATCTGTCGCACGATCCCGCCGACAACCCGCTCCCCGACGCGGTCGTGCGGGGCGATGAGCCGTTGCTGGTGGTGGGAGCGATTGCGGGGGGGTGACGACCGGTCCGGCTGCCGTATGACGCGGACGCCCGCGCCTCAGCGTCATGCAGCTAGTCGACGCAGAAGAATCCGCTGAACGATCCGTCCTGTCCGCGAACCAGCTGAACGTCGGTCGTCCTGGGCGGCGATGTGGCCGGCGCTCCAGTGTAATAGGACGCCTGGAGCAGCGAACCACTGATCCGCCCGCTCAGATGGATCGGGTAGGTGCCGCCGGCAAAGTTCACCAGCGGCTCGTTTGTTCCGGTCAGCTGGAAGGTGCCGTCATCGTTGACGTGGATCGGACCGGGCGTGATGAAGGTGAGGCACGGGACCCGCACCTGGACGCTGTCTCCATCGGCAACGAGTCGCAAGTCAACGCCGCCCCAGCGGCCGGACAGTGAAGACGACTCGCCGGTCGAGCAGCCGGCGCCGAGGGCGAGGAGTCCGCACAGAGCGGCGACTTGGTATCGTGATGGCGACGGCATGATTTGAGTATATCACATTGTCTGAGGCCCGCAATCGAGCGCGTCCGGCACATCGACCGCCCTACACGTGCCGCCGCCGTGCCACCGCCGTTGAGATCAGCACCGCCAACCCGGAATAGAGCGTCAGCAGGATCACCCACGACGGCCGCAGCGTCGCGCCGG
Organism: Gemmatimonadales bacterium; assembly: GCA_036500345.1. Classification (NCBI taxonomy): domain Bacteria; kingdom Pseudomonadati; phylum Gemmatimonadota; class Gemmatimonadia; order Gemmatimonadales; species Gemmatimonadales bacterium. The sequence goes on from DASYCE010000023.1 coordinate 6,304, forward strand.
TGAGGATCGTGGCGCTCCGGAACTCCGCGTCACGCGTCTTGAGCCACTCTCCGTGCGCCCACCGCGCAACACCGGTCCCGAGCGATTCGCCGAACGCCTCCTGGAACGCCACCTCGATCGGCTGTTCCGATGACCAGAATCTCTGAAATCGCTCCCGCCCGTACTGCGAGATCAGTCCGGCGACCAATGTCGGCCTCGGCCCGCGGACGGTGGCGAACGTCACGGTCGGATCCACCGGAGAGCTTCGCTCCAGCGTGATGTCCGTGGGAATTCTCGCATCCGGCCACGTCGTGACTGCGGGATGCAGCACCATGGTGCTGCACGATCTGGTGTCGCCATCGAGACATCGCACCCCGTCGGCACCGTACTCGTAGGGCGGGCGAAGGAGTCCCGCGAGGTCGAGCGTTCCGGTTTCCTCTGCGATCGTGAAGAAGGCGTTCCTCGGCAGGTCAGGCCGCATCGAGCTGCGCATCATGTCCCACGGCCCGAATTCATCCGGCCCCGGAACCAACCAGTGATTCGACCGCGCTCCCTGGTATCTCGTCGCGGTGAGCCATTGCTGGACTGCCTTGCCCGGCGGCCCGAACGCGGCGTTCAGTATGCACGGTGCGGTGGCGAGCTCGAAGGCGCCGTCGCTGACAGACACCTTTCCGCCGCGGTAGTAGCCCGAGAGCACCGCAAGGCACCACCGCGTGCGACCTCGCGTCGCGAATACCGCACCCTGGTACCAGCCCCAGGAGAAGCGAGCCACCTGATTGAGGCTGTCGTTCTGGACGATCACGGCGACATGCAGCGAGGTATCGACGGCCCCGATCCTGGCCCAGAGCGATGTTACCATCGCTTGCAGGTCCGTCGTTGCGATGGTCGCGGGATATCCCTGCATGACGAGCTGTGGCGCAGGACCCGTCGGCTGCAGGCGATCGAGATACGCCAGCGCCGAGTCCCGCTGCGCAAGCTGGGTCCACCGTCCCACCGCATCGTACTCGCGCGCTTCGAGCGATTCGAGCTCGGCGCTGCGATCCACGATTCGCGCGTCAGCGCTGTCGACCGGTCTGGTCCGGTGCCAGAGCGGCAGCAGCACCGCCGCCAGAGTCAGCGCCGCCAGACCGGCGCGGCGTCGCTTCATCCCCATCGTGCCGCTCCCAGCGCTCCCGCGAGCGCCACGATGGTCCATCCGATCGCAAGCATCACCCGGGGGGCCGTCACCGGCGACGTATTCGGACGCAACCCGACCAGCTGCGCGCGCCAGCGAACGATCAGCGAATCCAGCGGGATCCCTGCCGCTGCCACCAGCGCCGGCTCGACATCCGCGCTCCCGGCGTCGCGGAAGCGCCCCCACGCGCCGGCTCCGCCAATGTCGATGGCGGCACGCAGCAGATCGGCGCGAAGCATGGTGGCAAACGGGCCGCCGATGGCGGCGTCGGTCGAGCGGCGAACGGCGAGCGTCACGGCGCACGCCTCGACATCGCCCCTGACGCAGGCCCGCTGACCTTTTCCGGTCCCCGTCACAAGGAGATACATCGCAATGTTGCGGCGATCATGATCGGTGTTGTTCACGGGTGGTGCAAAGCCGAGCCACTGCTGCAGGCGCAGCGGCAGCTGATTGAACATCGATGTCGTGTACTGATCGATGAGCGTTGCAGCGACATTCGCCGGCAGGCTGTTGCGGCTCGATCGGAGCGAACTCCCGGTATCCGGAAGTCCGGTCAGCACCAGCGTACCCGGAGTCCGTCTGGCGTCGTCGGTGCTCTCCACCCGGGCTGGTCTCAAGTCCACGACAATACGAAAACCGTCGGACGATGGTACGGCGGTCCCGAACCATCGGCCGGTCGCGTCCGCGAATTGGTCGAGCGCCGTGACCGCGGCGTTCCGTTGGTCGCGGGACCCCGACATCACGAGCTGGCCTCGCTGTGCGAGCTCCACGGTGTTTGAATCGCCCCTGATCATTGAATCGCGCAGCGACCGCACCTGTGCCGCCAGGCGCACCACCGAGTCGCGCCACGCATTCACCGACTGCGCCGGTGACCGGATCGGCAGGAAGAGCGGAAGCGCGAGCACCCCCCAGCGGATCGCGCTACGCATCGAGGAGCATCCAGCGTCCACCGAGCGGTGCGAACGGACCCGGGAAGATCGCGAGCGCTCGCACGGCCATCCACAACAGGTTCACCTTGGGCGCGATCAGGATCACCGCGACGTGCACCGCGAGAAAGAGGCCGACCAGCCGGATCGCGATCCCGATCGTCCGGGTCGAAGCCGACGCGAATGCGAAGCACATCGCGAAGAGGAGCAGCAGCGTGATGGCGAACTTCGCGGCGATCGCATCGGGATAGGTGCGGATCCCCGGCGGCAGATCGAGCCCCAGCGTGGCGACATGCGCCCCGAGCCAGAGCGCCAGCGCCACCGGCAGCAGCATCACCAGGCCAGCCGCGTACCGGAGCAGCACGTACCGCCACCGTGGCACCGGCAACAGCATCGCGTACACATGCTGTCCGCGCCGGTCCGACATCCACGTCCCGGCGGCGAGGATGATCGCCGCCACAGCGGCAAGCGCGGGATAGAAGAATCCCCACAGCTCGAGCTCGGTGAGAAAGAGCGGCAGGTTCGCCACCGCGCCACTCCATCCGGTCCGGATCGATACGATCGGCAGCGCGAACGCCGTCAGCGCCAGCGCCGCCACGAGCGTCCGCATCGCCATCCACTGGATCTTCACGATTGCCCTGAGCATCACGCCGCCCCCTCAGTTTCTTCGTCCGCACGATCGGTCCGGAATGCGCGCAACAGTTCCACGAAGCCATCTTCCAGATCGAGATCCGCGACCTCGCGCAGCGTCACACCGCCGCGATCGAACCATCCCGTCATCGCCGGCTCCCAACCGCGCACGACCCAGCTCTCGGTCGATCCGCCTTCATGCGTGCGCGCGAGCACCGTGAACGGCGTTGCCGCGAGATCGAGCGCGATCTCCGTCGAGACGCGGATCCGCTTGTTGCCGTTGCGGAACTCGCTCATCGGCAATTCCACCACCAGCCGCCCGCGATCCATCACGCCGATCCAGTCGCAGAACCGTTCGAGTTCGTGCACCAGGTGGCTCGAGACCAGCACCGTCGCGCCGTGCGTCGACACGTACTCCAGCAGCGCGGCCAGCACATCACGGCGGACCACCGGGTCGAGACCATCCATCGGTTCGTCGAGCACCAGGAGGTCCGGGCGCTGACAGAGCGCGAGGAGCAGCATCAGCTTCGCCGTTTCGCCCTTCGACAAGCCCGACACCTTCTGCGACGCACGCAGCCGGAAATCGCGCAGCAACGTCGCGGCCCACGTCGCGTCCCACGCCGGATAGAATGCCCGATGAAAGTCCAGCGACTCGGTCACCGTCAGGTACCGATGGAGGTGCGGCCGGTCGGGGATCACGCCGATCCGCGCCAGTGCCGCGGGGAGCTGATCAGGAATCGCGTGACCCAGCAGAGCGATCGACCCCGCGTCGGGCCGCAGCAGGCCGAGCAGCATGCGGATCGTCGTCGTCTTGCCGCATCCATTCGGCCCGAGGAAGCCGTACAGCGCCCCCGTCGGCACCGCGATCGAGAGATCCTCGATCGAGAACTCCCGGGAAGTGCGGTAGGTCAGTCCGTGCGTTTCAATCGCGAGACTCATCGACTCTCTCCTCCTCCATCCAGTTCGTGGCGGATCGCCTCACGCAGCTCCTGCCGGGAGAGGCCGAGGCGCGCGGCATCGGCGAGCATCTGGCGCGCGAGACGCCGGGCCTGCGCCACTCGCTCTCGCGACCGGCTCTCCACCGGCATGCTGCGGACGAACGTCCCCGCGCCCTGCTTCAACTCGACAAATCCCTCATCCTCGAGGGTTCGATATGCCTGGACCACCGTCGCCGGATTGATCCGCAGCCGCCCCGCCAGCTCCCGCACCGAGGGGAGGATCTCCCCCGGCCGAAGCTCCCCCGTCGCCACCGCGGCCTTGAGCCGCACGGCGATCTGCTCGTACAGCGGGACGGCGCTCTTCGGGTCGAGATCAGCGAGCATGTGGCTCCGGGTGTATCGCTAACTGTATCACTGTACCGATACAGTATCGGCCTTCCGGCCTGCCGTCAATAGGTCCCCCTCCGGCCACTCCGTCGGCGGCGTTGCTTCGCGGTCCGGTTCACGCCTGATTGCGGGCGATGTCAGCGACCGAAACCCACCGCGCCGTCGAAGCGGTCTGGCGGATCGAATCGTCCCGCCTGATCGCCGGCCTGACCCGCTTTGTCCGCGACGTTGGCCACGCCGAAGACCTCGCCCAGGACGCCCTCGTCGCCGCCCTCGAGCGATGGCCGGTGACCGGAATTCCCGACAATCCAGGTGCCTGGTTGATGGCGACTGCGAAGCACCGCGCGATCGACCAGATGCGCCGGTCGACCCGCGTCGATGCCAAGCACGCCGAGATCGGTGTGGCGCTCGATGCCGAACGCGACGCCGAGGTCGACCTCCTCGACGCCGCAATCGACGACCCGGTCGGCGACGACCTCCTCGGCCTGATCTTCATGACCTGCCACCCGGTCCTCTCCAGCGAGGGCCAGGTTGCGCTGACGCTCCGTCTCCTCGGCGGGTTGTCGACGCCGGAAATCGCCCGCGCCTTTCTGGTGCCGGAGGCGACGGTGGCGCAGCGGATCGTGCGCGCCAAGCGCACCCTGGCGCAGGCAAAGGTCGAGTTCGACGTGCCGCGCGGGAGCGACCTCACCGCGCGGACTCCCGCCGTCCTCGGCGTGATCTATCTGATCTTCAACGAGGGATACTCGGCGACCGCGGGCGACGCGTGGACCCGTCCGACATTATGCGACGAGGCGCTTCGCCTCGGCCGGATCCTCGTCGGGCTCGCACCGCAGGAGCGTGAGGTCCACGGGCTCCTCGCGTTGATGGAGCTGCAGGCGTCGCGGCTTCGCGCGCGCTCCGGTCCGGCGGGTGAACCGATTCTCCTCCTCGACCAGGATCGCGCCCAGTGGGACCAGCTGCTGATCCGCCGCGGTCTCGCCGCACTCGACCAGGCCGGCGCTTTGGGCGAGCTCGGCCCGTACGGCCTGCAGGCGGCGATCGCGGCGTGTCATGCGCGCGCGCGCATTGCGTCCGAAACCGACTGGACACTGATCGCGGCACTCTACGGCGCGCTGGTCGCACTCTCGCCATCGCCGGTGGTCGAACTCAATCGCGCCGTGGCCGTCGGCATGGCAGTCGGGCCCGCGCCGGCACTGGCAATTGCCGATGCGCTCGGAAGCGAGGGTTCTCTCGAGCAGTACTACCTCCTTCACGCCGTGCGCGGCGATCTCCTCGAGAAGCTCGGCCGGTTCGAGGAAGCTGCGGCGGAATTCGATCGGGGCGGGACGCTGACGCGCAACGAACGCGAGCGGACCATTCTGCTCGACCGTGCGGCCGCAGCGCGTCGCCAGTCTGGCGCGGCAGCCGATCGGCCGGCATCTTAGGCCGTCCTTCCAGCGAGATGATATTCACGGCCGCAGCCGCCACGCTGCAGCAGAACTGTCCACCACCGAGATCAGCATGAATCCATTCGAACCACCGGTACCTGGCGAGGCAGCCGAATATTTCGCCGGTTACATCGCCAAGGCGCCGCGCGGCGACGTCCGTCGCACGTTGCACTCGCAGCGATCCGACGTCCTTGCGCTCGTCCGCAGCGTGTCGGAAGAGCGGTCGCTCTTCCGCTATGCGTCGGACAAATGGTCGATCCGTGAGGTGCTCAGCCACGTCAACGACACCGAGCGCATCTTCACCTACCGGATGCTCTGGTTTGCCCGCGGCATCGAGACGGAGGTGCCGAGCTTCGATCAGGATGTGGCCATCGCATCGGCCGGCGCGAATGAGCGCGCCTGGGCGAGCCACGTTGCGGAATTCGACGCGGTTCGTGGCGCATCGATCGCGCTTTTCGACTCGCTCCCCGACGAGGCGTGGGGACGGCGTGGAGTGGCCGGCGGCAATCCAATCACCGTTCGGGCGCTGGCGTACATCGTGGCGGGCCACGTCGCGCACCACGTCGACCTGTTGCGGACCAGATATCTCGCCTGACCGGCATCGGCTTGCCGCCGTGGTAGTTTTGATGCATTCCCGCACCACAAGATCCGGATGGAGGATGTCATGCTCTGGTCGCTTCCTGTCTTCGCCGCGCTCTTCGCCGCACCGCATCCCGCGCCTCGGACACCCGTGCCTGCTGCAGAACGGGCGCGCTGGGATGCGCGCGCTCACGACGTCACCATCATCCGTGACGACTGGGGTATCGCCCACGTCTACGGCAAGACCGACGCGGACGCGGTCTTCGGCGGCATCTACGCGCAGGCGGAAGACGATTTCAATCGTGTCGAGATGAACTACATCAACGCGATGGGACGCCTGGCCGAGACCGAGGGCGAATCCGCGATCTGGCGAGACCTCCGCATGAAACTCTTCATCCATCCCGACACGCTGAAGGCGCTCTACGCCACGTCGCCGGCGTGGCTCAAGTCGCTGATGGACGCATGGGCCGACGGCCTCAACTTCTATCTCGACAAGCATCCACAGGTCACGCCAAAGGTGATCAGGCATTTCGAGCCATGGATGGCGCTCTCGTTCACCGAAGGGAGCATCGGTGGCGACGTCGAGAAGATCAATCTCGGTGCGCTGCAGGCGTTCTACGGCGGGAGCGGCGCCGCGGCGGCGCCGGAGAATCCCGGGACCGGCGACGGCATGCCGCCCGAGCCCGGTGGTTCCAACGGCATCGCTGTATCAGCGAACAATACAGTGAATCATCATGCACTCCTGCTGATCAATCCGCACACGTCGTTCTTCTTCCGGTCGGAACTGCAGATGGTGAGTGACGAGGGACTCGACGCGTACGGCGCGTCGACGTGGGGGCAGTTCTTCATCTATCAGGGGTTCAACGACAAGATCGGCTGGATGCACACGTCGAGCGCGGTCGATGCCACCGACGAGTTTCTCGAAACGGTGACGAAGCGCGGCGACCACTATGTCTACAAGCACGGCAACGACGAGCTCCCGGTCCGTGAGGCGGTGATCACCGTGCCGTACAGGACCGCGAACGGGATGGCGGAGAAGAAATTCACCGTCTACTACACGCAACATGGACCCGTGACCCACACGGTCGGCGACAAGTGGGTCACCTTTGCGATGATGAACGAGCCGGTCAAGGCGCTCACGCAGTCGTACATCCGCACCAAGGCGCGCGACTACAAGACTTTCCGGCAGTCGTTCGACCTGCACACCAATTCCTCGAACAACACGATCTTCGCCGATGCCGCGGGTGACATCGCCTACTTCCACGGCAACTACATCCCCCGGCGCGACACGTCGTTCGACTGGACGCGCCCGGTCGATGGCAGCAACCCTGCGACCGACTATCACGGATTGCTCTCGGTTGATGAGACGCCGCACCTCTTCAATCCGGCGAGCGGGTGGCTCTACAACTCGAACAATTCGCCGTGGTCGGCGGCGGGGCCGAGTTCGCCGAAGAAGGACGATTTTCCGAGGTACGTCGACAACGGCACCGAATCCGCGCGCGGGTTGCATGCGATCCGCGTGCTGCAGAATCGCAAGGATTTCTCGCTCGAGGGATTGCGCGCGGCGGCGTTCGATTCATACCAGACATGGTTCGAGAAGCCAATTCCGGCGCTCATCGCCGCGTGGGACGCGCTCCCCGCCGGCGATTCGCTGAAGACGAAGCTGTCGGAGCAGATCGGCATGCTGCGCAGCTGGGACCTGCGCTGGTCGGCGTCGTCGATACCGACGACGCTCGCGGTCTACTGGGGTTCCGACATCCAGCGCGCCGGCCGCGGTGCCGGCCGCGGCGCGGGGCGAGCTGCAGGTGGCGGCGCCGCAGCCGGTGCTCCGTCGGCAGCTGATCCGCTCGGCAACCGCGTGACGCCCGCGCAGATGCTGCAGTCGCTCGTCGCCGCGTGCGACAAGCTGACCGCCGACTTCGGCACCTGGAAACAGCCATGGGGTGAGGTCAATCGCTTCCAGCGCGTCGACGACAGCATCACCGCAACATTCAGCGACGCGGCACCGAGCATCCCGGTGATGTTCACCACCGCGACGTGGGGATCGCTGGCATCGTTCGCGACTGCGCGCACCACCGCGCAGGCGAAGAAACTCTACGGCACCAGCGGCAACTCGTTCGTGTCGGTGATCGAGTTCGGCGACAGCGTCCGGGCGATCGCCGTCACCGCGGGCGGGGAGAGCGGCGATCCCAAGTCGAAGCACTTCAACGATCAGGCCGAGCGGTACGCGACCGGCAACCTGCGGCCGGTGTACTACTACCGGTCACAGCTCAAGGGGCACACCGAGCGGGAGTATCATCCGGGAAGCTGAGCTCGGGTCGAGATCTCCGAAGCAGCAACGCCGGCGACATGATGTCGCCGGCGTTGTCGTTGAGAGCTACGCGTTCATGCCCCCGAAATAACGCTCAATGCGGTACCGCGATCGCCGGCTCTCCCGCAGCCTTCCGCTTGGCGTTCAACGCCGCAAGCCCGGTGGTCCGCAGCGCATTCCACTTGAGCATCACTGCGGCTGATGCCGAACGAGCCTCGGTGCACGCTGCCACCTGACTCGCTGTAGGCGCGACTTCCGCACTCTGCATCGCTTGAGCTGCAGCCATCGACGCGCTGCTCGCACCGTCAAGCGTCGTGGCACCACCAGCTGCTGCGCCGCCGCGACCACGTCCGCCGGCCCGACCCGCCGCCGCACCCGGCACTCCTGCGGCACCCGCCGCACCGGCCCCGCCGCCGCGACCACCGCGCCCGCCGCCACGACCGCCGCGCCCTCCGCCTGCGCCCGCCGCCGCCGCCGGCGCCAGCGAATCAACTTTCGCCTTGAACGCGGCCACATCGCTCCCGCTCGCCTGATCGAGTGCGGCCGAGAGTGCGCGCGCCGCGTCATAGGCCTCGCGCGTGCGGCGGGCGTTGTCATACATCTCGCGCGTGAGCGACGAGAGCTGCGTCAGCGCAAGCGCCGGCGTCCTGATTCGCGGATCGAGCCGCACCGTGATCGGCTGGGTGTAGCTCTTGCCGTCGACGGTAAGCCGGACGCTGTACGCTCCCGGCGGGACCCATGGCGACGCAACACCCGGGTAAGTGCGATGCGGTACTGCTCCGCCGGCACCCCCGCCGCCACGGCCACCACCACCGGCGCCGATCGGATCATAGTGCATGTCCCAGCTCCACCGATGCATCCCGTGCGCGGCGGAGAGCGCCACCGACGGCGCCGGCCAGTAAAGCGGTAGCGAGCAGTCCGGTGCTGTCGGCGTCGCCTTGCAGATCTCGTTGTACTTCATCGGATCGCGCGCGGGATCGGGATTCATCGCCGTCTCGTCGCTCGTGTAAGACCGGAGCACGTGATGCGCCGCGTCGAGAATGTCGAGCGTGACATGTGACGCATCGGCGGCGAGGTAATAGTCGATCAGCGCCCCCGGGGGCGGATTCTCGCCGGCCGGGAGTTCCGGCGGCCACGGCGTCGGATCGTTGCCCGCAAAGCGGATCCGCACCGCTGTTTCCGGCTTGAAGAGATAGTTCCCGCCGGCGGCAAGCGCCGCCGCTTCCTGACGGAGCGGCGTCACGTCGTCGAGAATCCAGAAGCCGCGCCCGTGCGTTCCCGCCACGAGGTCGGAGCAGAGACAGGTCGAATCATCCTTCACCTGGATGTCTCGCACCGAGATCGCCGGCATGTCGAGCTTGAGCGACTGCCAGTGATTGCCGTCGTCGAACGACACCCACACCTGCAGGTCGGTCGACGCATAGAGCAATCCCTTGACCCGCGGATCCTCGCGGATCGAATTCGCCGCCGCACCGCCCGCGATCCCGTTGTCGATCTCGGTCCACGTCTTCCCGCCGTCGTGCGTCCGCCAGAAGTGCGGATTGAGATCGTCGAGCCGCAGGGTGTTCGCCGCTGCATACGCGGTGAGCGTATCGAAATGCCCCGCTTCAATGTTGAAGATGCGGGTCCACGGCTTGATCGCGGCCGGCGTGACATTGCTCCAGTGTGTGCCGCCGTTCGTCGTCACCTGGATGTTGCCGTCGTCGGTCCCGGCCCAGAGGACGTTCAGGCTCCTCGGCGACGCCGACAGCGCCGTGATCGCGCCCTGCGCCGCCGGTGTCACCGTCGAAGCATACTTGCCTGCCGTCGCGGGAACCGCCCAGTCCGCGCCGCGGGAGAGATCCGGCGAGATGCGGGTCCACGAGTGACCGTGATTGATCGTCTTGAAGACCGCATTCGACGCATAGAAGAGCACGTCGGGACGCACCGGCGACCAGACGATCGGCATGGTGCGCACGTTGCGGCCGAAGTCACCGGTGCGGACACTCGCATCCGGCCCCATTGTCGTTGTCTGTCCGGTCTTCCGATTGTAGAGCGAGACGTTGGTCCGCTGGCTCGCGTAGACCTGATCGGGGTCCTTCGGATCGGGTGCCGCGACACCGTATTCCTGGATATTGACCGGATGCCAGTCGTGGAAGGTGATCTCGCCGTCCGGTGACCGCGACTCGACGCACGCCGACCCGGAATCCTGCTGGCCGCCGCACACCATGTAGGGGAACGAGTTGTCGGTGCTGACGTGGTACATCGCCGCCGTTGGCTGGTTGTACCAGTTGCTCCACGACTTGCCGCGATTCGCCGAGACCACGCCGCCCTGATCCGAGACGACCAGCAGCACGTCGGGATTCACCGGATTGATCCACGTCTTCTGGTAGTCGTCGCCAC
>DASYCE010000024.1 GCA_036500345.1 Gemmatimonadales bacterium
GGTGTCCAGGGATCGCCGACGATGTGCAGGAGCTCCGGTCTGGATTGCCGCACCAGTGCGCGTAGACCGCGCCGCGACCACCGAAGGTCCATGGGATTGTCGCGGTCGCCTCTCGTGCTGACGCGGCCGAACTGCAACAGACCATCGGTCTCGACATCGCCGCCGGCGCACGCGACGATTGGTTCGACACCAAGGGCGGCAAGCGAACGCAACACGCCGAGAGGCGTCGTGGCTGGCGATAGAATGAGGACGCGCACCGGACAAAGATGGGGAGGTCGCCGCTAAGTTCCACCCCATGCGAATATTGCACCTCGCCAAGTACTACTGGCCACGCTCGGGCGGAATGGAGCGCGTGGTGCAAGGACTGGCCGAAGGTGCCGCCGAGCGGGGGCACGAGGCAGAGGTCGTCGCCGTCACGTCGTTCGGTGACCCTCAACCGGGACAACGTCGTCGCGCCGCAGTAACGCGGGCGTGGTCGTTCGCGCCCGTCGGTTCCCAGGAGCTGGCGCCGGGCTATGTGCGGGCCGCCTGGAAGCGAGCCGACGTCATTCATCTCCACCATCCCAACTCGCTCGCCGACGTGGCGTACATGCTCCGGCCGTCGCTCGCCCCGCTGGTGGTTACTCAGCACGCGGACTATCCGAGCGTCAAGTACTGGCTGCCGTCCAAGTACGCGCTCTGGCGCGCCGAGGCGATCGTCGTGCCGAGCAAGGCGCACATTGCCCTCTCGCGGGAACTGCGAGGCTTCGAGAACAAGGTGGCGGTGATCCCGTTCGGCATCGACGAGCGCCGCTGGGAGTTGGTCCCGCCGCCGCCGCCTGGAAACCCGCCGCGGGCGCTCTTCATTGGTCGGCTGCTGGCGTTCAAGGGGGTGGATTTCCTCCTCCGGGCGCTCGAACTGGTGCCCGATCTCCGGCTGGACGTCGTGGGGTCCGGCCCGGAGCTACACCGTCTTCGGACGCTTTCCCGGGCCCTGGCAGTGGAAGACCGGGTCAAATGGTGGGGCGAATACCCCGACGAGGACTTGCCGCGCCGGATGGCCGACGCCGACTTCCTGGTACTGCCGTCCGTCAGCGTCCAGGAGATGTTCGGCATGGTGCTGCTCGAGGCCATGGCTGCCGGGCGGCCGGTGATCACGACGGCAGTCCCTTCCGGCGTTCGGGAGGTCAACCTCGCCGGCACCACCGGACTCGAGGTGCCAATCCGGGACGTCGAGTCGCTTGCGGAGGCGATGCGGACGCTGGCGGCCAACGCCAATCTTCGGGAACGATTTGGGAGGGCAGGGAGGGAGCGGGTGCGCGAACGCTTCACGGTCACGGCGATGGTGGACGCGCACCTCGACCTCTACCGACGCGTCCGGGGCCCCGAAGGCCTCAAGTAGTCACCAAATCGTGTTGAAAACACTCTTTTTTTACCTAAAACGATGGGGGTGGGGGTATCGGGAATCGCGCGTGTGGAAAACAATCTGGATTAGAATGACGATTCAACGCATTACTCCATAAATAGTTATCACTTTCAGATAATGTCGTTTCACGCAAGCCGTTGGGCCGCGATTGGCGGCAAATGGAGTGCCGAAAGCAGTGGAACGAATCCGCATATCGGCCGCCTCACGTGTCGATAGCGGGGCCAGAACGATGAATCCGGATCTGCGGTATTGGATCCATCACGTGCAATACCGACAGCGGCGACATGTAGATTTCGAGAATTGGCCCGGCCGTTGCCGGCTCGATGGGCGATCGACGGAATGTCAGAACGGTCGAGCGAGAGCGGAGTGGCCGCAATCGACGGTCGTCTGGGTCAAAGAATTGTTGATAAACGCGATAATACCTTGATTTACAAGTAGTTGGCCTCGTAGCTCAGGTGGTTAGAGCAGCGGACTCATAATCTGAAGGTCGAGGGTTCGAATCCCTCCGGGGCCATCGGGTTGTCACTGGGAAAGAAGGGTGGTATGATCCCCGCCCCGCTTCTGCGGGGGCGATTAGCTCAGCTGGTTAGAGCGCGCGCCTCACATGCGCGAGGTCGGGGGTTCAAGTCCCTCATCGCCCATCGGTCCGAACCACCCCGCTGGGTGGTGTAGGGTCGCCGAGTCAGTCAGCGAGTGGAGCCTCCCGGGCTGGCTCGGAACGGTAGAAACAGCGTCGGCCGCATCAGAATCCCTGATGCGGCCGACGTTTTATATGCCCGCGCCCGCCGTTCGGGTGGGAATGTGGACAGGTCGACTGTGGAGAACTCGATCTACGCTCCTTCGAGTTCGTCCAACGCTCCAAGAATCTCGGCCGCGGACACCGTCGCAGTTCCCAGCTTCCCGACCTCCACTCCTGCGGCAACATTCGCGAGCCACACGGATTCGGCGACGGTCGCACCTGCCGCAAGGCCGAGCGCCGTCCATGCGGCAACGGTGTCACCGGCGCCGGAAACATCGAAGACGTCCCGTGCAACACTCGCCGCCCGCCGCAGGGGATGCGAAGGCGATACCAGCGCGACACCTTCAGCGCCGAGGGTGAGGAGAAGATGCTCCGTGCCGAGCCGCTGGCGAGCGTCCTCGAGATCGGCGTCGTCGCCACTGAAATGGGTATTCAGCGCCGTCTCCAGTTCGCGGCGATTGGGCTTGAAGACGGTGGCGCCGGAATACGCGAAGAAGTTGCGGATCTTCGGATCGACGACAACGGGAATCCCACGGGCGCGTCCCGCGGCAACGAGTTCGCCGGCCATCGCGGCATCAATGGCACCCTTGTCATAGTCCTCGATCAGCAGGACGTCGCACTCGGCGAGCACGGCGTGCGCCGAGGCAAGGAGCGCTTCGCGCTGACGAGCCGGGAGCGGATTGGTCACCTCGCGATCGAGGCGGACCACCTGCTGGCCGCGAGCGACGATGCGGGTCTTGGACGTCGTTGGCCGGCCGGCGATGGTTACCAATCGGTTGACGGGGACGCCGAGCGCCTGAATCGCCTGGATCAGCGATCGGCCGGCGTCGTCGTCGCCGACGACTCCTGTCAGCTGGGGGCGGGCACCAGCGGCCACGATGTTGGCGGCAACGTTTGCGGCGCCGCCGGGAGCGAGGCGCTCATCCTCGACGGTCACGACGGGAACAGGCGCTTCCGGGGAAATCCGGTCGGCGTCACCGAGCAGGTACCGATCGAGCATCACGTCGCCGATCACGCCGATCCGGGTGGCGCGCATCGCCGCCAGGATCTGCTCGACGCGGGTCCGGTGGACCGGCGGCAGCGGAGTCGTCATGCGGGGAAGGTAGCGCCGGGACGAACACCGCCGCGAGCGTTTCGTGCCGGAAAGTTGTTCGGCCGGCCGGACCGATCCGGGTATCTTGCCCGCCGATGAATGATCTCAATGTGACGGTGACCCGCGGCTCGATCGCAGAGTCGGTCCATCCGGTTTCGGCCGCAGTTGTCACTGCGGATCGTGAAATCGTGGCGCACGCCGGTGATCCCGGCCTGGTGACCTATTGGCGATCGGCTTCGAAGCCGTTCCAGTTGATGCCGCTCCTCATTGACGGCGGCGTGGAGCGATTTGCTCTCGACCGGCCCATGATCGCGCTTGCCTGTGGGTCGCACAACGCCGAGTCGGTGCATCGCGAAGTTGGTGCGCGGTGGCTCTCGGCGATCGGGGCAACTGAAGCCGACCTGGCGTGCGGTGGTCACCCGTCGCTCTGGCCCGCCCTGGCTGACGCGATGGTGCACGACGACGTCGCGGCGACTCCGCTCTGGAGCAACTGCTCGGGAAAACATGCCGGCCTGCTCGCACTGGCGCGTCTGCACGGATGGGGGCCGTCAGGATACGAGGAACGATCGCATCCGGTGCAGCAGCGCGTCGCCGAGTCGGTGGCCGAATGGAGCGGTCTCCCGATCGACGAGCTCCAGTGGGGGATCGACGGCTGTACCGCTGCTGCGGTGGCGCTACCGCTTCATGCCATGGCCGCGGCGTACGCGCGACTCGGCAGCCGAGACGACTCGCCCGCGCAATTGATCCGGGACGCGATGATCGGCGATCCGTACCTTGTTGCCGGGGCTGAGCGCCTCGACACCGTGTTGATGGAAGCGTGGCCCGGCGAGGTGATCGCGAAGATCGGTGCAGAGGGTGTGTACTCCGCAGCACTGCCGCGCGCCGGCGTGGGTCTGGCCCTCAAGGTGCACGACGGTGACATGAAAGCTGCGTGCGTCGCATTGGTCGGTCTGCTCGAACAGGTCGCCAGTCGACTGAAGATCGATGCGGCGTGGCCCGACCATGCGCTCACGCCGTGGCGCCTTCCACAGATTCGCAACACTCGCGGCATCGCGACCGGCCAGTTCGAGTTGCGAGGGACGCTGCAGTGGCGGTAGCGGAAGGCGCGCTCGATCGAGCGACCGCCGCACTCATCGCGCTGGCCGCCACCGCCGCGTCAGGCAACAGGGACGAGGTCCGATCGGCCGTCGACGCCGCGATCGCCGCTGGTGTCGCGGCGCGCGCGGTTGATGAACTGATCTTGCAATCGGTGCTGACACTCGGGTGGCCGCGTGCCCTGGTCGCCGCCGAGGTGTGGCGCGCCGCCAGCGGTGCCGCGCCAACCGGTGGCGACGATGGACTCGACTACACCGAGCATGCGGCGTGGGCCGAGCGCGGTGAAGAGACGTGCCGGGTGATTTACGGCGAGAGCTTCGAGAAGCTGCGCCGCAACGTGCGGGCGCTCCACCCCGCGCTCGAACAATGGATGATCATCGAAGGATATGGCCGCACGCTGTCGCGGCCCGGGCTGGCGTTGCCGGTTCGTGAACTGTGCACCGTGGCGCAGATCGCCGTCCTCGATGCGCCGCGACAACTGCATTCGCACCTCCTTGGTGCAGTGCGTGCAGGCGCGTCGATCGAAGCGGTCGAGGCGACGCTCGGGCTGGTCCGACCGATGGTCCATCCGGCGGACCTGGCGGTGATCGAGGACCTCTGGGACAAGGTCCGATCCGCAGCGGTGGGCAGGTCGTGAGTTTCGTCGACTCGGTCGTGATCGAAGTGGCGGCGGGCGACGGTGGCGACGGCGCGTGTTCGTTCGCGCGGTTCAAGTACCGTCCGAAGGGCGGTCCTGACGGCGGCGACGGCGGCAGCGGCGGCTCCATCTACGTTCGCGCCGAAGCGAACCTGTCGACGCTGCTCGACTATCGATATCACGCCGTCTGGCGCTCCGATCGCGGTGTGCATGGCAAGGGAAAAACGAAGACCGGCGCGTCGGCGGCCGACGTGATCCTCCCCGTTCCGCCGGGAACGGTCGTCGAGGATGAGGCCACCGGCGCCCGGCTTGGCGATCTAGTCGATGCAGGCGATCAGGTCCTGGTTGCCCGTGGCGGGCGCGGTGGCCGGGGGAATGCGAGATTCACGTCGTCAACCCACCAGGCGCCGCGTGAATGGGAACCGGGTGGGAAGGGTGAAGCGCGCCGCCTGGTATTCACGCTGAAGCTGATCGCCGACGTCGGTCTCGTCGGCGAACCCAATGCGGGAAAGAGTACCCTCCTCTCGGTCATCAGTGCCGCGCGTCCCAAGATCGCGGACTATCCCTTCACCACGCTCGAGCCAAACCTCGGCGTCGTCGGTTTGTCGGGATCGCGGAGTTTTGTCGTCGCCGATATCCCGGGGATCATCGAGGGTGCTCACGCGGGAAAGGGATTGGGGCTGCGCTTTCTCCGCCATGTCGAGCGGACCCGCGTGCTGGCATATCTCGTCCCGCTCGACCAGGACGATGCTGATGCGGTCTACCGGCGGCTCCGTCGCGAAGTCGCGCTGTACAGCGAAGAACTCGCCGCCAAGCCGCATCTGGTTGTCCTGACGAAGCGCGATACGCTGGACCCGTCGACGCCATTGCCGGCGATCGACGCACCCGACGCGCTGCGCGTCATGGCGATCTCCAGCGTGTCGCGAAGCGGTCTCGACGAATTGACTGAAGTCCTGTGGACCGTGGTGCAGCACGTCCGGGCCACGAGCGACGATGATGAGGATGATGCAGATGACGACGGACTCGACCAGCGGAGGGCAACAGACTCAGAGCTCTGATCCCGAGGATCGCCTCGCGTACATCACGCTGGGACTCGTCCCCGGCCTCGGAGCGCGCCGGATCGGGCGACTCCTTTCACGATTCGGGAGCGCTCGCGCGGTGTTGGCAGCGAGCAGCCGCGACCTGGCGGCGCAACTCGGAATGACTCCCGCGGCTACCACATCGATCACCTCGGCTTCTGCGCGCCAAGCCCTTGCCATTCTCGCGACCGCGGAACAGCACGGCCAGCAGATCCTGGTGCCGGCCGATGACGAGTTTCCTGCCACCCTTCGGTCGATCCCCGATCCGCCGGTCCTCCTCTTTGTTCGGGGGACGCTCGACGCACTGCGGCGGCCCGCCGTCGCGATCGTCGGAAGCCGGAGCCACTCCGGATACGGTGCCGAGGTCGCGGCCACGATGGCGAACGCCGCGGCGCACGCCGGAATTGTTGTCGTGAGCGGGATGGCCCGCGGACTCGATGCCGTGGCACAGAACACCGCCCTCGACGTCGGCGGTATGTCGATCGGCGTCCTGGGTACCGGCGCCGATATCGTCTATCCGCTGGAGAATCGATCGCTGTTCGACCGGATCGTCGGGAACGGTCTCCTGCTGACCGAGCACCCACCGGGCGAGCAGGCGTTTCGCGGCGCATTTCCCCGGCGCAATCGGCTCATCAGCGGACTCGCGCGCGTCCTGGTGGTGATCGAGGCAGCAGCAGGATCGGGAACGCTCGTCACCGTGACCTCAGCGCTCGAACAAGGCCGCGAAGTCCTCGTCGTCCCGGGCCCGATCACGAGCCGGACCTCGGTGGGGACCAATCAGCTCCTCCGTGACGGGGCGACGCCGCTGCTCGCGCCCGACGATCTCCTGCGCGCATTCGGGCTCGTGTCGACGACGGTCTCCGAACCGCGATTGGAGCCGCCTCCGTGCAATCTGTCGCCCGACGAGGCGCGCGTGCTCTCGGCGATCTATGGCACACCGCGGTCGGTTGATGCGATCGCCGACGTGGCCGGTTTGCCGATCGGGATGGTGCTCGCGACGCTCCTTGGACTCGAACTCGGCGGATTGATCACGCAACTCGCCGACGCCACGTACCAGCGGCGATAACCGTAACCGGTATCATTCGCTGTGCACGTTTATCTCCACGTCCCGTTCTGCGGCCGGCGATGCTCGTACTGTGACTTCGCGATCGCAGTGCGCAACGTCACGCCGGACGCGGCATTCCTGGCCGCGATTACCGGAGAGATCGCGCTCCGGCGTGGCGCGGAGCGCTGGCCTGCCGGGCCGGTCCAGACCATCTACTTCGGCGGCGGCACGCCGTCGCGGCTCGATCCACTCACCATCACGCAACTCATTGCCGTGCTGAGCGGAATCTGGCCGCGGGCGGCAGACGCGGAGATCACCCTCGAAGCCAACCCCGACGACGTGACCGCCGAGCGTGCTCGTGGTTGGGTCCGCGCCGGGATCAACCGCATCTCGCTCGGCGTGCAGAGTCACGACGCGGCGGTGTTGGAGTGGATGCACCGGACCCACCGCGCCGAGCAGGTGCCCGAGGCCCTCGCGATCCTGCGAGCGGAGGGAATCACCAATATTTCCCTCGACCTGATCTTTGCGCTGCCGGAGACGTTGCGTCGCAATTGGTCCGACGACTTGCAGCGAACGCTCGCCCTCGCCCCCGATCACGTCTCGCTGTACGGACTCACGGTGGAAGCGCACACGCCGTTGGCGCGATGGGTTGGCCGCGGCGAGATCGTCACGCCGATGGATGAGCGGTATGCCGACGAATATCTCCTGGCCCATGAGCAACTGATTGCGGCGGGGTTCGAGCACTATGAAGTCTCGAATGCGGCTCGCCCCGGCTTTCGATCCCGCCACAACTCGGCATACTGGAGCGGAGCGCCGTACGTCGGGCTCGGACCATCGGCGCACTCGCTGCTGGCTGACGCGCGGCAATGGAACGTCCGCGAGTGGGAGGCATTTCGTCGCCGGGTCGACGAAGCGGCGACCCCAGTCGAGGGTCAGGAAACGATTGACGGTGCCCCGAAACGGCTCGAAGATCTCTATCTCGGATTGCGAACGATCGAGGGTGCGAGCCAGGCGATGGTGCCCGCAGGAGCGCGCGCAGCGTGGGTCCGCGCCGGCTGGGCAACGACGGAGGGGGGTCGGATTCGACTCACGGTCGAAGGATGGCTTCGGCTCGATGCGCTGGTGGGAGCCGTCAGGGATTCCTAGCTTTGGTCCATGCCTGAGGCCGAGGAACTGACCGACCGGGAACGCCGGATTCTCGAAGCGGTCATCGAGACGTACATCGCGACGGCGGAGCCGGCGGGTAGCCACCGCGTGGCGCGCCGCTCATCCCTTGGGATGTCGCCCGCCTCGATTCGCAACACGATGAGCGACCTCGAGGAGAAGGGGTACCTCTATCATCCCCATGCCTCCGCTGGTCGGATCCCGACTGACCGTGCCTATCGGCTCTATGTCGACACGATGGCCGACCGGGCACAGCCCGACCCGCACGCCTGCGAACATCTGGAAATTGCGCTCGCCTCGAGCCCGTCGACCGACGACCTCCTGGCGAGAGCGGCGCAGATGCTCGGGATATTGACCCAGGAGCTTGGAGTCGCGGTCGCACCGGCGATTGAGGAGATCGTGCTCGATCGCGTCGACCTGGCAGCGGTGGCGAGCGACCGATTGCTTCTCGTCCTTTCGCTTCGCAGCGGAAACATCCGCTCGATCTACGTTCGCCTTCGCGGCGCACTCTCCCCGGCCGAAGTCGAGGACGCCCAGCGGACGCTCAACGAACGCCTCGCCGGGCTCACCCTGCGGGAGATCCGGGGATCGTTCGCCGAGCGGCTCCGCGATGCCAGGGCGCTTCCCGACGGCAGCGAACTCCTCGACATCATTCTCGCGGAGGGGGAAGGGCTGTTCGACCTCCCCGAGCCGCACGACGCGGTGGTGATCGGCAGCCAGTCGGTCCTCATGGAGCAGCCGGAGTTTGCCTCCCACGATCAGATGCGGTCGCTGCTCACCCTCACCGATCGTCGCGGCCTCCTCCGGCAGGCGCTGGCGGAGCGACGGCGTGAGGGGATCACGGTCTCGATCGGCGGCGAGCACCGGGAACCTGGTCTGGCCACCTTCACGTTGGTGACGTCGACCTATCATCGCGGCGGGGCCACCGGCGTTATCGGTGTCCTCGGTCCGACCCGTATGGCCTATGACAAGATTGTCGGCCTGGTAGAGCATGCCGGCCGGCTGATTGAAGGGTTGAGCCAGTGAGCGATCTGTACGCCGTCCTCGAAGTGTCGCGCGAAGTCACCGACGATGACATCAAGAAGTCGTATCGTCGGCTGGCGATGCTCTATCACCCGGACCGGAATTCAGCGCCCGATGCCGAGGCACGCTTCAAGGAGATCGCCGAGGCGTACCAGGTTCTCAGCGATCCCGACAAACGCGCGCACTACGATCGATTCGGGAGCGCCCCGTCGTCGACCAGCGGATTCGGTGCAGGATTCCAGCACATCGACCTCTCCGAAGCGCTCAACATCTTCATGCGCGATATCGGTTTCGGCGGTCTCGACGGCATCTTCGGCGGTGGCGCGCAACGCGATCCGACCCGCGGCCAGGATATCCGCGTGACGGTCAAGCTGTCGCTGCAGGAAGTGGCTCTTGGCGCCAAGCGCAATGTCCGGCTCAAGACGCTGGTCCCGTGCACCAACTGCAACGGCACCGGCGCTGCGAAGGGCACCCGGCCAGTCCAGTGCGCGACGTGCGGCGGATCGGGCGAGGTGCGGCGGGCCGCCCGCTCGATGTTCGGGCAGTTCGTCCAGGTCGGTCCGTGTCCCACCTGTCATGGCGAAGGTCATGTGGTCGCGACTCCGTGCGAAGTCTGTCGTGGCGAGGGTCGCGTCAAGGGCGAACGCAGCGTGACAGTGGACGTCCCCCCCGGTGTCTCGCCGCAGCACTATCTCACGCTGCGCGGACTCGGCACACCCGGGCCGCGCGGAGGGAATCCCGGCGACCTGATCGTGATGATCGAGGTGAAGGAGGATGATCGCTTCGAACGTCACGGCGACGACTTGCACGTCGAGCTGCCCGTGTCGTTCTCGCAGGCCGCACTTGGAACCACCGCGCGTGTTCCCACGCCATACGGTGACGAAGCGCTGGCGATTCCGGCGGGGACCCAGTCCGGGACGGTGCTCCGGCTGCGAGGGAAAGGATTGCCGCATCTCGGGGGCGCCGGTGTCGGCGACCTGAACGTCGCGGTCCTGGTCTGGACGCCGGATGATCTCACCGACGTGCAGCGACAACTGTTCACCGAGCTCGCCAAGTACGAAGGCGACGGACCGACGCGCAAAGGCGGCTTCTGGTCGAAACTCAAGGAAGCCCTCGGCGCGTGAGTGATCGCTGGTGGCGAGTCGTCTTCGCCGCCCCGTCCGGCACCGCTGACGCGATTGCCGGGATGATCGTCGTGGCGACCGGTAGCGGCGTCGAAGAACTCGCCGACGGCGCACTCACCACCACCCTCGAATCCGAAGCGGCTGCGCGCGACCTCATCGACCGCGTCACGCAGCAGTTCCCCGGGACCTCGGCCGCATGCAGCGAAGCAGCGTCGATCGATTGGTCGACTCGCTGGCGCGACGGGATCGTGACCCGGCGCTTCGGACGGCTGCTGCTCACGCCGAGCTGGCTGCCGGTCACCGCCGCGGCCGGCGACGTGGTGATCACCATCGATCCGGAATCAGCGTTCGGCAGCGGCGAGCACGGGTCGACGCGCGGTGCGCTTGCGCTCGTCGAGCGTCACGTGCAGAGTGGCGACCGCGTCCTCGATCTCGGGAGCGGATCGGGAATCCTGTCGATTGCCGCGGTCGCCCTGGGTGCCCGATCGGCGATCGGCTTCGAGATCGACGAGCCGTCACTTCCCGTCGCCGAAACGAACGCGCTTCGCAACGGCGTCGACGGTGGGGTGTCGTTCATCGGCGGCGACGCGGCAGATCTTGCGCCACTGGCGGGTCCGGTCGAAGTCGTCTGTTCCAACATTCTGCGGACGGTGAATGTCGTGCTGCTCCCTGCGATTGCGGCAGCGTTGATTCCCGGCGGCCTCGCGATCTTCGCGGGGATGGAAGCGCCCGAATCCCCGCTTTTCGAGCCCGTGCTCGCCGCCGGCGGGTTCGAGATCATCGACGCCGTGATCGACGACGGATGGTGGTCCGTCGCGGCGCGATGCCGATGAGCGGCGCCGCTGTTCTCGCCGCCACGGAGCTGCTGGTGGACGGCGGAGTCATTGACCTCGATGACGACGAACGACACCACCTGCAGGTACGGCGCGTTTCCGATGGCGCCACGGTGCGAGTCTTCGACGGCGAGGGTGGCACGGCAGCGGGGGTATTGCGTCACGCCAAGTCATCGGCAACGGTGACGATTTCGAACGTGCACCGAGCTGATCGGCCAGCGCCCACTGTGCTGGCGATCGGTGCCGGCGACAAGGATCGTTTCATTGCGCTCGCCGAGCGCGCCACCGAACTCGGTGTCACCGAACTGATCCCGGTCGAGGCCGAGCGTGCGCGCGACGTCGCCGGCCGGGTTCGCGCAGCACATCTCGACCGGATGCGGCGACGCGCTCGCGAAGCGTGCAAGCAGTGCGGCAATCCCTGGGCGACGACGATCGTCGAGCCGCTGTCGTTCGAACAGCTCATCCAACGATACCGCGCCCGTCGCTGGCTCGTCGCGGATCATTCGGGTGGTGCGGCTCCGGGCATCGGCACCGTCGAAGCGATCGGATGGATCATCGGACCCGAGGGCGGACTCACCCCCGACGAGATGGTCCGGTGCAGGGAAACGCTCGGCGCCGTTTCCGTGACCCTTGGACCGTCGATCTTGCGGTTTGATACCGCCGCAATCGTCGCCGCCGGACTCACCATCGACCGGCGGCTCACAGCGGAGAGATGATGGACTGCATTTTCTGTCGCATCGCAGCAGGGGAAATTCCGGCGACGATTGTCGCCCGAACCGACCACGCGATCGCCTTTCGGGACCTCCATCCGCAGGCACCGACTCACCTCCTCGTGGTTCCGACCGAACATGTCGGGTCGGCGGCCCATCTTTCCCGTGGAGCCGCGGCACGGGTCCTTGGGGAGATTGCGGCGCTGGCCACCACGGTCGCAGCCGAACTTGGTCTCGAGGCCGGATACCGGATGGTGATCAACACGGGCCCGGAAGGCGGCCAGACCGTCGACCACCTCCACCTGCACCTCCTGGGCGGTCGCCAGTTCCACTGGCCGCCCGGCTAGGCCTCCGAGTTGCCCGGGCTTCATCGGGTGGATAGCTTTGGAGTCTGCTATTCAACCGCCCGTTCGGGGGCCGAGAGGGGTGATTTCAGTACATGTCGGAAGTCATCATCCACGAGGATGAGAGCTTCGAGCGCGCGCTCAAGCGTTTCAAGAAAAAGTGCGAGAAGGCTGGTATCCTCTCCGACTTGCGCAAGCACCGGCACTATGAGAAGCCCAGTGAAAAGCGCAAGCGAAAAATGAACGCTGCGCAGCGCAAGAACCGCCGCGGTCGCACGGTACATGTCTGACATCGTCACCCGGCTGCGCGCCGATCAGATTGCGGCGCGCAAGGCCGCACACAAGGACCGGACCCTGGTACTCGGGACGGTCCTTGCGTCGTTGAAGAACAAGGAAATCGAACTCGGCCGCGTGCCCTCCGATGTCGAAACGATCGACGTGCTTCGCAAGCAGATCAAGCAGCGTCTCGATTCCGTCGAGCAGTATCGCAAGGGCGGTCGCGATGATCTCGCCGCAAAGGAAGAGTTCGAGATCGGCGTGCTTCGAGAATTCCTCCCGCCGGAAGTCGATGCCGAGACGATTCGCGCCGCCGCGCGTGACGCGATCGCTGGCGGCGCAACGGACCTCGGCCGGCTGATGGGCGCGCTGATGGGACGATTCAAGGGGCAGGCCGACGGAGCCACGATCAATCGCATCGCCCGCGAGGCACTGCAGCAGAAATGACCGGTGTCTCGCCGCTGTCGACCGGGGTGCCGCCTCATACGCGAGACGGCACCCCGGCGCGCTTGGATCCGGCCCATTCCGCCGACGGCCTCGCCGCGATCGAGTTCGACGCGGTCCTCGACGTCGTTGCCGGCTTCACGGCCGGGCCGCTCGGCGCCGATGCGATCCGCGCGCTGCGGCCTGCGAGCGACATCGAGTGGATTCGGCACGAGCTCAGCGAGGTCGGTGAACTGCTGGCGCTGATCGGCCGCGGCGAGCGATTCGACGTCGCTCCGATCCCGCCGCTTCGCACCGTGCTCGGCCGACTGCGCATTGACGGAAGCGTGCTCGACATCGCGGAACTCGCCGCCGTCAAGATGACCCTCGCCGCCGCGCGCATCATCGGCGACGAACTCGCACGGCATCGGATGGCGTGCCCCCTGGTCGCGGGGCGGCATGTCGCGCCGGTCCATCGGGCAATCGAGCGGACGCTGGAGCTCGCCGTCGGCGACGATGGAGAACTGCTCGACACGGCCAGCCCGGCCCTCGCGTCGGCACGCCGTGACGTGCACGCCGCGCGCGAGCGGCTGGTCCGACGACTCGAGACGCTCCTGCGCGATCTTGATGCGTCGAGCGTTGGGGCAGGCGCGACGGTGACCATGCGAAGCGGCCGGTACGTCATTCCGATTCGCCGCGATTCTCGCCAGCGCCCCGAGGGGATCATCCACGACGAGTCGGCAAGCGCCGGCACGCTGTTCGTCGAACCGACCGCCGCGATCGACCTCGGCAACGCACTCCGCTCGGCCGTCGTTGCGGAGGAACGGGCGGTCCTGGCGGTCCTTCGCGATCTCACGCAACGCCTTCGGCCGATTGAACCGTTGCTTGCCGCGCACCACGACTGCTGCGTCGCGATCGATTCGCTCGTTGCGCGAGCTCGATGGGCGTACAATGCCAACGCCTCCGTTCCGACAATCCACCCGGCGGGGGGCGCACTTCGCCTCAACGTGGCTCGACACCCGCTGCTGATCGCGAAGGGAATCGTCGCAGTTCCCTTTGATCTCACCCTGGACGCTGGTGAGCACACCCTGCTGATCTCGGGACCAAACACCGGCGGCAAGACGGTCCTGCTCAAGACGGTCGGACTGGCGATCGCCCTGGCGCAATCGGGGCTGGTCCCTCCGGTTGGCCCCGACAGCATCATTCCGATGATCGATCGCCTCTTCGTCGACATCGGCGATCATCAATCGCTCGCCGCCGACCTCTCGACCTTTGCCGCGCACGTCGCCTCGGTGCGGCAGATCCTCGACTACAGCGAGCGGGGCACCCTCGTGTTGCTCGATGAAATCGGTTCGGGCACCGATCCGGCCGAAGGTGGGGCGCTCGCCGCTGCGGTCCTGGAATCGCTGACCAGTCGCGGCGCGCTGACCCTTGCCACCACCCATCTCGGCGCGCTCAAGCTGCTGGCGACGCGAGTCGACGGCGTGGTCAACGGGTCGCTGCATTTCGACGCCGAGACGCTTTCGCCGACCTTCCGATTTGCCAAGGGGATCCCCGGTCGTTCCTATGGGCTCGCCATCGCGCGGCGGCTCGGCGTGTCTTCGGAGGTGTTGCGGAACGCCGAGCGACTGGTCCCCGAGGCGGAACGCAATCTCGATCAATTGCTGGCGACGGTCGAAGCGCGACGGCAAGCGCTCGACGCCGGCGAAGCCACGTTTCGCGAGCGACTCGACGAGATCGAACGGCGCGAGGCGACACTGGAGGCGACGCAGGCAGCGCAGCACGCTCGCGATGCCGCGCTGCGCGCCGCCGAGAAGACGGCGGAGCGCGATCGGGCCCGGGCGGCGAAGGCGTACCTGCTCGAAGCGCGCAAGCAGGTTGAGGCGGCGCTGGCATTGGCCCGAGGCGCCGCCGACGAAACGGCTGCCAAGGACGCGCGGCGCTTGGTGGAGGAGGGCATTCGAGATCAGCGTGCCCGCCTTGACGAATCCGACCCGACGATCGACGGCAGCGACGAGACGCTGCAGGTCGGTGACCGCGTTCGCCTCAATACCGGTGCGACGGGGGAGCTCGCCGAGATCCGGGGCGACGGAAAGGGAGTCGTCCTGGTGGGAACGATGCGGCTCGTGGTCGCGACGGGGACGCTCACTCGCGTCGCGGGTGCAGCCCCGCGGCCTCGTGTCGCGGCGGTTCGCGTCGACGAGTCGGCGCCGGCAGGCGCGTACGAACTCGATCTCCGTGGCATGCGGGCTGACGAGGCGGAGGCGGCCGTGGCGCTGGCGATCGACCGGGCCACTCTCGCGGAACAGCCACACCTCGCCATCATTCACGGCATGGGAACCGGTGTCCTTCGCGACGTTGTCCGGCGACTCCTCGCCGCGGACCGGCGCGTCGCCTCGTTCGACTTTGCGCCGCGCACTCAGGGCGGCGTTGGCGTGACCGTCGCGGTGCTCCGCTAGTGGCGCGGATCCCCGACGAAGTCATCGAGCAGGTCCGCGACGCCGCCGACCTCCTCGAGATCGTGCAGGACCAGGTGTCGCTCAAGCGCACCGGCGGCGACTGGCGCGGCCCGTGTCCCTTCCATGGCGGCACTCACCGGAATTTCGCGGTGATCCCGAAGCAGAATCGCTACTACTGCTTTGTCTGCCACGCCACCGGTGACGTCTTCACGTGGTACCGCGAGCGCTTCGGTATGGACTATCCAAGCGCCGTACGCGAAGTCGCACGACGGTACGGGATCGGCATCCCCGAGAGCAGTGAACGAGCCGGCCCCGATCCTCGCGAGCCGCTCTTCCAGGCGTGCGACGCAGCCCACACGTGGTTCGCTGCCCAGCTGCGCGATCTTCCCGAGGCCGAAACCGCCCGGCGCTACCTGCTGCAGCGCGAGTTCTCGCTCGATACCGCGGCGACGCTTGGCGTGGGCTACGCGCCGCGCGGAGGAGAACTCCTCGCCGCGATGCGACAGCTCGGCATCGCCGATGACATCCTGGTCGAGGCGGCGCTCGTGATGCGTCGCGACGACGGCTCCCTCGCTTCCCGATTTCGCGGCAGGCTGATCTTCCCGATTCACGACCTGCGCGGTCGTGTCGTGGCGTTCGGTGGACGGATTCTCGGTCCGGGCGAACCGAAGTATCTCAACTCGCCGGAAACACCGGTCTTTCACAAGGGCGAGCAGCTCTATCATCTGCACGTCGCGAAGAACGCGATCAGGAAAGCCGGCTTCGCGATCCTGGTCGAAGGATATTTCGATGTGCTGCGCGTCGCGCTTGCCGGTCTCGAGCACGTGGTGGCACCGCTCGGGACCGCGTTGACCGAGGCGCAGGCGGTGCTGCTCAAGCGATTCACCAACGAAGTCGTGCTCCTTTACGACAGCGACCCCCCGGGCCTCCGCGCCACCTTTCGCGCCGGCGACGTGTTGCTTGCGCACGGCGTGCGCGTTCGCGTTGCCACACTGCCTGCGGGCGAAGATCCGGACACGCTTGCGCTCCGCGGTGGTGCGGCTGCGGTCGAGGGGGTGATCGCCGACGCGATCGATGTGCTTGAACGCAAGGTGCAGCTGCTCGATCGCAAGGGGTGGTTCACCGACGTGCGGCGATCGCGCGAAGCGCTCGACCGACTCCTGCCGACCCTGCGTGCCGCGAGCGATCCCATCACGCGTGAGCTCTATCTCACGCGCGTGGCCGAACGTCTCGGCGTTCCGCGCGAGGCGGTCGCCGCCGAGATCGCTTCGCAGCGAGCGCCGCAGGCCGCCAGCCCCGCCGCCGCATCGCCATCCCGCACGCCGCGGACGGAGCGCCGCGTCGGGCCACGTGGCGGGGCGGAGATTGAACGAAAACTTCTGCGCTTGCTCCTGTTGCACCCGCAGTGGCTGGCGCGGGCGCGGGGGGAGATCACTGCCGACCGATTCGAGCTTGCCGCCTGCCGTGCGATCTTCGACGCGCTGTTGGCCCTTCCGGCGGATGCTCCCATTGGCGATGCGTTCGCGGCGCTGGATCAGCGCGCGCGTGAGGTCTGGACGCAGCTGGTGGAATCCGGAGCGCCTGGTCCGGGATATGACGTCGATCGGGAATACACCGGTGCACTCGAATCGCTCAGCGAAATCCGCGAATTCGCGTCCATCGCGGCAGAGAGCGATCCGATGGTCCTGCGGCGGCGGCGGACGGCGCTCAGCAAAGAAGGACAGACGCGGTTTAGCTTGTATCTTGCCAATCGAGCGCCGAATCGTGCCAAGCACGGCGCCCCGCCAGTCGAGGAGTAACTGATGCATCCCGATCTCCCCAAGCTGCTCGATGTGCAGGTCAAGGATCGCCGCCTCGCCGAGCTCGATGCGCGCGCAGCGGTGATCACGGCCGAGCGGGCGCAGCTCGACGCGGCGCTGCAGCAGGGACGGGACGCAGTGGCGAGTGCGGAACGTGCGGCGGCCGATGCCGCGCGACGCCGGGCCGAGGCGGAAACGAAACTCGAAACGCAGCGAGTGCAGCACGAACGGCGTCGCGCCCGGCTTGACCAGGAACGCAATCCTCGGGTGGCGGCGCAGTTGCTCGCCGATGTCGAACTCGGGCGCAACATCCTGGCGCAGGAAGAGAGCGAATGGGTTCGGATGGCGGATGACGTCGCCGCTCGCGACACTGCGGTACGTGCCGCGAACGATCGCCTCACGGCCGCGCTCGCCGAACAGGCCGACGCGCGCGCGGCCCTCGACGCCCGGATGGCCGATGTCGACGGCGATTACGCCGTGGCGCGTGCCGACCGCGACGCGTCGGCGTCGCACCTCGACCGGACCCTCCGCATCCGCTACGACCGGCTCCGCAATTCGCGCAAGACGGAAATCCTCGTTCCCGCCCAGAATGGCACCTGTACTGCCTGCTACACCGCGATTCCGCGATCACGGATCGGTCAGTTGCAGGCCGACGGCATCCTGATCGACGGATGCGAGATGTGCGGCGCGATCATCTACCTCGCCGAGGCGGTTGCCTGATTGCGTCGCCGCGATGGCGCCTTGCCACCGCGCCTGATTCGATGGAAACCGCCGGCTTTGCGGCGGCCCTCGGCCTGCCCCAACCACTCGCCGCCCTGTTGATCCAGCGCGGCGTCCGCGATCCCGACAGCGCCCGCGCCTTTCTCCACCCGCGGCTCGCGTCGCTCTCCGATCCGCGATCACTCGCGGGGATGGACACGGCGGTCGACCTGATCGCGTCGACGATCCGCCGCGGTGAACCAATCCTGATCCACGGCGACTACGACGTCGATGGCCAGTGCGCCGCGGCGCTGCTCACGCGCGCGCTGCGTATCGGCGGTGCTGATGCGCATCCGTTCCTGCCGCATCGAATGACCGACGGGTACGATTTCGGCGCGGCGGGTCTCGCCGAGGCGGAGCGGATCGGCGCGCGACTCATCCTCACCTGCGATTGCGGCATCACCGCGGTCGAGACTGTCGACCGGGCTCGCGCCGCCGGCATCGCGGTTGTCGTCACCGACCATCACCTCCCGGGGGCGGTGCTCCCGCGCGCGAACGCGGTGGTCGACCCACAGCGCAGCGACGACGAATCGGGGCTCGGTTTCCTCTCGGGGACCGGGATCGCGTTCAAGCTCATCCAGGCCCTCGTCCCGGCGATCCCGCTTCCGGAGGCATTGCCGTTCCATCTGCTCGACTACGTCGCGCTGGCAACCGTCGCCGACGTCGTTCCGCTGATTGGTGAAAACCGTACCCTCGTCAAGCATGGCCTCCGGCTCCTGGCACAGAGCCGCTGGCCGGGGCTCCGCGCGCTGGTGGAGCGAGCCCAGCTCGCTGGCAAGGAAATCCGTGCGACGCAGGCCGGATTCATCCTCGCCCCGCGCCTCAATGCGGTGGGCCGAATCGCCGACGCCAAGGACGGCCTGCGGCTCCTCCTCACCGATGATCCCGTCGAAGCGGCAGCACTCGCCGATCGACTCGAGACACTCAATCGCGAGCGGCAGGCGCTCGATCAGCGGATCCTCGACGATGCGCTCGAGGTGATCGCAGCACATCACGCCGATCCGGCCGCCGCGACGTCGATTGTCCTTGCCGCGGACGGCTGGCACCCCGGCGTGATCGGGATCGTGGCGTCCCGCGTGGTCGAACGCTACGGGCGACCGACATTCCTGATCGGACTCGACGGCGATATGGGGCGGGGGAGCGGGCGCAGCATCGACGGATTCGATCTCCACGCAGCGCTCGGCGCCTGCGAAGACCTCCTCGAGCGGTTTGGCGGACATCGCATGGCGGCAGGGCTCACGATTCGGCGCGACCGCGTGGACGCCTTCCGGGATCGCTTCAACGCTGTGGCCCGCGAACAGCTGTCGGTCGAGGATCTGGGTCCGAGCCAGCGCGTCGATCTCGAGGTCCGCGTCGACCAGCTCACCGACGAGCTCGAGCGCTGGACCCGACAGCTCGAACCCTGCGGCATGGGCAACCCCGGCGCCGTGCTCGGCGTTCGCAATGTCCGCGTCGACCGGACCGCGGTCGTCGGAACCAATCATCTGAAGGGGCGATTGACCGATGGCGCCGTCGCGATCGAGACGATTGCGTTCGGCTGGGCCGATCGGGCCGCGCCGTTCATCGACGGCGCCGTGGATGTCGCAGTGCGGCTGGAGCGCAACGAATGGCATGGGCGCTCGACCTTGCAGGCACGCGCCCTCACGCTGGCGCCCACAGCTGGATCTATGGTAACGAATGAGATAGTGCCATGACGCGCATCGTCAGCGGCCGCTGGGGCGGGCGCCGCCTCACCGTGCCGCGTGACCGGACCGTCCGGCCCACAGCCGAGCGCGTCCGCGAAGCGTGGCTCAACATTCTCGGGCCGAGACTCCCGGGGGCACGCGTCCTCGACCTGTGCGCCGGGAGCGGCGCGCTCGGCCTCGAAGCGCTGTCGCGCGGGGCGCAGCACACCACCTTTGTCGATGCGCACACCGATTCATTGCGCGTCCTGCGCGCCAACATCGCGAGTCTCGACGCTGGCGCCAGCACCACCGTGATTCGCGACGACGCGGCGCGTTTCATCGGCGCACTCGGACCCAACGCCTTTGACCTGGCGCTCGCCGACCCGCCGTTCGCCTCTGATCTGGCGCAACGGATCATCGACGCGTGGACCGTCGTGCCGTTTGCCGCGGTCCTCGCCGTCGAGCACCCACGACAGCGCGAGATCCCCGGGGCACATACCAGGCACTGGGGAGATATCGCCGTTTCGTTTCTGGAGGCCCCATGACCCGCATCGCCATCTACCCCGGTTCGTTCGATCCCCCGACGCGCGGCCACGAGGACCTGATCCGTCGCGCTCTCGCTCTCGCCGATCGCATCATCGTGGCGGTGGCGATCAACCCGAACAAGGCACCGCTCTTTTCGGTCGAGGATCGGCTCCGGTTGTTGCGGGCCGGGATTGGCGACAATCCCGGCATCGAACTCGCTTCGTTCTCCGGCCTGCTCGCCGACTTCGCGCGCGAGCGGAACGCCACGATGGTGATTCGGGGGTTGCGCGCCGTCAGCGACTTCGAATACGAATTCCAGATGGCGCTGATGAATCGCAAGTTGAATGAACAGCTCGAGACCGTCTTCCTCGTGCCGGCGGTCGATCTCACCTACCTCTCCTCATCCCTCGTGCGCGAAGTTGCGCGCTTCGGGGGTCCGCTCGATGGCCTGGTGTCACCCCCGGTGGCCGAGGCGCTGACGCGCCGATTCGGAAATCCGATCGACGATGTCGCGTCGGCGCCCGGACCTGATGCGCGGCGGCGGCGCACGCCGGGGTGACCTTTCGCGACACATTGCGGGCGCGCGCCGCCGGTTTGCGCGCCCGCATCGTCTTGCCAGAAGGCGCTGATCCCCGCATTCGTCACGCAGCCGACGAACTGTCGCGGCTGGCGATCGCCGAGCCGATTCTCGTCGGCCCCGGCTTGCTCGAGCCGGCAGCCGATCCCCGCATCGGCTTGATCGGCGAGCGGTTGCGCTCGCGGCGGCCCGCTGCAGTCCGCGACGGCGTGCATGCGCTCGATCTGGCGGCCGACCCCGTCCGGTTCGGGGTGGGCCTCGTGGCAATCGGCGAGGCTGACGGCTGCGTCGCGGGAGCGACGACTCCGACCGCGGACGTGATCCGCGCCACGCTCTGGTTGATCGGGCTCGCCCCCGGCGTCCATTCGCTGAGTGCAGCGATGTACCTCGGACTCGGCGATCGCGTGCTCACCTACACCGATGTCGCGGTCGTACCGCAGCCGTCGGCCGAGGAGCTGGCGCAGGCCGCGCGTGCCGCCGCGACCGACCGCCGCGCGCTGGTGGGTGACGAGCCGGTCGTGGCATTCCTCTCCTACAGCACGGCGGGGAGTGCCGGTGGGGAGAGCGTCGAGCTCGTCCGGGAGGCGGTCGCGCGATTCCGGGCGCTCGCGCCAGCGGTCGTTGCCGACGGCGAGATGCAGCTCGACGCCGCACTGGATCCTGTCGTCGCGGCGCGGAAGTGCCCGACGTCACCGGTCGCTGGGCGGGCCAACGTGCTGATCTTTCCGTCGCTCGACGCCGCCAACATCGCCTACAAGCTCACCGAGCGGCTGGCCGGGGCGACGGCGGCGGGACCGCTGCTGCAGGGACCGGCGCTACCGATCTCCGACCTGTCGCGCGGAGCCGCGGCCGACGATATTGTGGATGTGGCCGCGATGGTTGCGTTGCAATCCGCCGCACGGCGGGTTTGAACCCGGGAGATCCGATGTCGTTTGCAGCGAGCGAGGTTGCCAATCGTGTCACGGTGGTCACCGTCGAAGGTCAGCTGATCGTGGCCAACCGGCAGGACCTGAAGCAGGTCGTGGCTGATGCGCTCGACGCGGGCGCTCGCAAGTTCATCTTCGATTTCACCCGCACGGCCTACATCGATTCTTCGGGGCTCGGCGCGCTCGTCTCGATCAGCAAGCGGGTACGCGAGGCGGGCGGAGATCTGCGCCTCGCCGGCCTCAATGAAGATCTGCGATCGCTCTTCGAACTCACCAAGCTCGACACCCTGTTCGCCATCGCCGACACGCCCGACGAGGCGCTCGCCGGGTACTGAGGCCGACCGGTGGACGCCCTCGCGCAGTCGCTCACGCGAGATGCCGGCGACGACGACCGGTTCCGCATCGAACTCCCCAGTGATCTCGCGCGCGTCGGCGACGTGGTCGACGCCGCCTGCGCCTGCTGTTTTCCCGACGGCCGAGAAAGCCGGCGGACTCGATTCCGTCTCTGCACCGTGCTGGCCGAAGCGGTGGCCAATGCGATGCTTTATGGCAATCACGGCGACCCGGCGCTCCTGGTCATCATCGAGATCGCGGTGGGCAACGAGGAGCTGGTGCTGTCGATCTCCGACCAGGGCGATGGGTTCGATCACACCGCGGTGCCACTGCTGCTCGGCGATGAATCGCTGGAAGCGACGCGAGGCCGCGGCCTCTATATGATCCACCGCCTCGCCGAGCACGTCGCGTTCAACGAACGCGGGAATACGATCTGGATCACGCTCCCCCGACACTGAGCCGCCTTGCCGCGGCGATCGCCCCGCTTGGCGCGCTCTGCCACGCCGTGCTCCGCGTGTGGCGACTCGACGGCGACCGCTGGTCGTTGCTGGCCGGAATGCCGGACGGCGATGCCCCGCACGCGCCGCGCCGCCGCGGCACCTCCGGCGATCACGCGTCGTGGCTTGCTCTTCCCGAACTTCCCGGCGCGTTCCTCGAGATTGTCGCGACCGGCACGTGCCCGGCCGAGGAGATCGCGCAGCACCTGATGCCGGTTGTCGAGACGCTCCTCGAAGCGGATCGGACTGCGGCGGCGCTCACCGGCGAACTCGCGGCACGCTACGAGGAAATCGACCTGCTCTATTCGATCGGCGAACTGCTCGGTCGTGCGCACGCCGTGGGCGAAGTGGCGTCGGTGATCCTGCGCGAGGTGACTGCCGTCGTCGGCGCACGCCGTGCAGGGCTTCGCGTGTACGATGCGAAGCGCGGCGTACTGCACTCGGTCGCCACGCTCGGCACTGAGCCCGGCGCCGTGCCGGACGACGTCGCGCTCGATGACGCCACCGCCGTGGTGGCGCGAGCCTTCCGCAGCGGACGCGTCGAGACCGGGCTGCAACCGGGATGGGTTCCCGGCGAAGTCGTCGCGGTGCCGATTTCCTATGCGGCGTCGGGGCAGCCGTCGCGCGTGATCGGTACGCTCGCGCTCGCCGATCGCGCCGGCGGCGGCGGGTTCACGCGCGAAGAGACCAAGCTGATCACCGCAATCGCCACGCAGATCGGCGCCGCGCTCGAGAATGCCCGGCTTGCGGCCGGCGACCGTGATCGGCAGCGCATGGAGCAGGATCTCCGCCTCGCGCACGACCTGCAGCTGCGGTTGATGCCGTCGCCGTCGGTGCTGCGTGGCGATGCGGACGTCGCGGTGCGATCGGAAGCGGTCTCGTCGGTCGGCGGCGATTTCTACACCTTCGCGCCGCTGGGGCGCCGGCGCGTCGGCATCATGCTCGGCGACGTTGCATCCCACGGATTGTCGGCGGCGCTGATCGCGGCGGAAGTGCTGGCCGCCGCCGGGATTCACGCCAACTCGACGACCCCGCCGGACGAAATGCTCACGCTGCTGCGCGAGTCGCTCGCCGACGAACTCGAGAAGACCGAGATGTTCCTCACGATCTTCTACGGCATCCTCGATCCCGGCGCCGGACGTCTCGTCTATGCCAGCGCCGGCCACCCGCACGCCTTCCGCGTACCGAGCGAAGGATCGGCGGAGCGCCTCGATCCGACCGCGCCGCCGCTCGGGCTGGTCGAAGTCGGACGATTCACGCGGGAGATGATCCCGTGGCACTTCGACCAGGATCTGCTGGTGCTCTTCACCGACGGGTTGCAGGATCACTGCAATGCCCAGGGCGAGCGATACGGCGAGGCGCGGATCCTGTCGCGGATCGAGCGCGACCGCGACAAGCCTGCCGCGGAGATCGCCGACGCCGTGCTGCAGGACCTTGCGGAGTTTGGCGGGTCGGCGGCGGATGATCGAACGCTGCTCGTGTTGCGGATGTGAGCGTCCGTCCGCGCAAATCCCTCGGCCAGCACTTCCTCACCGATCGCGCGCTGCTGGCGAAGATCGCGGCCGCAACCGGAGCGGGTCCCGGCGATGTCGTGCTCGAGATCGGCCCGGGGCCCGGCGGGCTCACTGCGGCGCTCCTCGAACGCGGAGCCACCGTTGTCGCCATCGAACGCGACGACCGGATGCGCGAGAATCTCGTGCATCGATTCGCCGGCACGCCATTTCTCCTCGCGACCGGCGACGCGCTCGAACTCGACTGGCCGTCACTCGTGGCACCGTGGACTGCAGCGGGGAAGCGCTGGATCGTCGCAGGCAACATTCCCTACAACATCACGTCGCCGTTGATCGCGAAGGCGTTGATGCCGTCGCTCCCCGAATCGGTGACCTTTCTGGTGCAGCGCGAAGTCGCCGAACGGATCGCGGCCGAGCCGGGGACCCCCGAGTATGGCGCGCTCACGGTCGGAGTACAGGCGGTCGCCACGGTGCTGCTCGGAGTACTGGTGAAGAAGGGCGCCTTCGCGCCGCCACCCAAGGTCGACTCCACCGTGATCACGCTGATCCCGCGGTCTCCGCCGCTGGTCGGGCACGATCAGATCCCGGCGTTCCGGCGGCTGGTCACCTCGCTCTTTTCCTACCGCAGGAAACGAATGGTACGCGCGCTTCGCGAAGCGACGGGAATGGATGCTGACCAGGCGACGACGTTGCTCCAGTCTGCCGCGATCGACCCCGATGTCAGGCCGGAAGCTGTTTCCGTCCAGCAGTTTGTCCAGCTTCTGGCCGCCATGGAGCCGCCGCGCTTGCCCTGAATCGCCGCTCGTGAAACATTTCACAAATGCTCACCCGCAAGATCGCCGACTCCACCGTTCGACGGTTGGCTATCTATCTCCGGTTCCTGGAAGAATTCGATCAGCAAGGTGCGGATACGCTATCGTCCGAAGCGCTCGCCACGCGTGCGGGGACGACGTCGGCTCAGGTCCGCAAGGATCTCTCCTTCTTCGGCTCGTTCGGAACCCGCGGTCTCGGTTATGATGTCCACGCCCTTGCGGAGGAACTTCGCCGGATTCTCGGACTCAACCGCCGCTATCGCGTTGTCCTGGTCGGGGCGGGACGGCTTGCGGGCGCGCTGGTGCAGTATGCCGAATTTGCGGCCCGCGGCTTCGACATCGTGGCCGCAGTCGACAAGGACCCGGCCAAGATCGGAACGCGGTGGGGAGGGGTCGTCATTGCCGATGTCGCGGAACTGGAAGCGATCGTCCGTCGCGAGCGGGTCGAGATCGCCGTCATCGTGGCGCCGGCCGACCCGGCGCAGGAGCTGGTCGACCGTCTGGTCGCCGCGGGGGTGACCGCCGTGCTTAATTTCGCTCCGGTGCAGCTGCACGTTCCGCCCGGGATCGACGTGAAGAACGTCAACCTCGCGGTCGAACTCGAAACCCTGTCGTACGCCATCCAGCACCGCGACGCGCACGAGGACTCATGAGTGGATTGACGGCACGCCCGGTGGGAACGCTCGCCGATCGCGCGCTCGAATTGCTTGCCGCGGGTCCCGCCGCCGCGCCCGAGCTGGCACATCGTGTCCTCGGCCTCCCCAATGCGCCGGTAGGTGTGGCCGAGCGGCTCGCGGCTGCGCTGCTGGGCGCCGATCCTCGCGTCCGCCAGCAAACGGATGGGCGCTGGGCGCTCGTCGCACTGGCGCAGGGCTCGCCGCTGCTCGACGAGTGTGCCTTTGCGGTGGTCGACGTGGAGACGACCGGCATGCAGGCGAGCGGCAACGACCGGATCACCGAGATCGCAGTGGTGGTGGTGCAGGGGACGCGGCGGGAGGTGGTCTTCGATTCGCTGGTCAATCCGGGACGCCCGATCCCGCCGCGCATCTGCGAGCTCACCGGCATTTCGCAGGAGATGGTGAACGATGCGCCGACGTTCGCCGAGATCGCGGATGAGGTGGTTGCGGCGCTTGCCGGGCGCGTCTTCGTGGCGCACAACGCGCGCTTCGATTGGGGATTCGTCGGTGCCGAAGTCCGGCGCAACCGCGACCTGACGCTCGACGGCCCGCGCCTCTGCACGGTGCGGCTGGCACGCCGCCTCGTCCGTGGTGAACCGTCGTACTCGCTCGGGGCGCTTGCGGTGCGGTTCGGGTTCGAATTCGTCGCACGCCATCGGGCGGCGGGCGATGCGCTGGTGACGGGGATGCTGCTGGAACGGTTGCTCCAGAGTGCTCGCGAGCGCGGCGCGCAGACACTCGCCGATCTCGAAACGATGCATCGCCTTCCGGTGAACGAGCAGGCCGCATGAGTCCGATGCCGCCGCCGGCTCCGCCGCGCATCACCACCATGAAGGTCGGTCGGTTGACGGTGCACGGCGTGGAGGCCGGCATTCAGCGCCTCGATGGCGGCGCGATGTTCGGCGTGGTGCCGAAGCCGCTCTGGCAGCGGCGGATCCCGTCTGACGAGCGCAACCGCATCCGGATGACGATGCGCACGCTGCTGATCGAGCACGAGGACGGCCTTGTGCTCGTCGACTCGGGTCTCGGCAACAAGGAGCCCGACAAGTTTCTCGATATCTACGGCATCGAGAACGCGGGCGCGAACGGCAGGACTGCGCTCGAAGATGCGTTGGTACATCTCGGTCATTCCACCGGCGACATCCGCATCATGCTCAATACCCACCTGCATTTCGATCACGCGGGCGGGAACACCTTCATCGCCGCCGATGACGCCGCCCGCCGAGTGCAGCTCACCTTCCCGAACGCGCAGTACATCACCCACGGCCGGGAGTACGCGTGGGCCACGCTGACCAACGAGCGGACCGCGGCGAGCTACCTGCCACACAACTTCGTCCCGGTCGCCGAAGCTGATCGCTACCGGTTTCTCGAGGGCGAGCGAGCGACGATCGTTCCGGGAATCGATGTGATGGTGACCCCCGGGCACACGCCGTGGCACATGGTTGTTACCGTGCGCAGTGAAGGGGAGACGCTGCTCTATCCAGCCGACACCCTCCCGACGGCGCACCATCTGCCGCTGCCGTGGGTCATGGGAT
This sequence comes from Gemmatimonadales bacterium, assembly GCA_036500345.1. NCBI lineage: Bacteria > Pseudomonadati > Gemmatimonadota > Gemmatimonadia > Gemmatimonadales > Gemmatimonadales bacterium. Next base: position 27,065 of record DASYCE010000024.1, read on the forward strand.
ACGATGTCGAGCCATTGCGCACGCTGGAGAGCAAGCGATCGTTGTATCGCGAGGCGGCGTCCCAGGGATGGCGGGTGATGTTCGAGCATGACTACGACACGGTTGGCGGCCGCCTCGGCGACGCGGAGCGCGGCATCGAGCTGACGGAACGCATCGCCTCGGCCTGACAGCAGCAGATCCGCACAGGATACACCCGGACACTTTCGTCGCGAGGTCGCAGATGCTGCACGAATGCTCCCGGGACCCGGCGTTGGTTCGGCGCATGGCGCGGCGCGATGCTGCGCGCTTTCGATGGACATCGTGCGCGGCAGTGATGCTCATCGGGTCATGCCACGCGGATCCGTTCACAACACCGGCGGCACATGCTGCAGGGCCGTCGGGCAGCGGCAACGACGTCACCCTGACCTTCAATGTCGAGCAGGATTACTGGCCCGCCTGGACCGAGGATGGCCGCGGGATTCTCTACGCCTTCGTCGATCCGGCGATGCCGAATCATCGTTGCGTGGGTCTGTTGCCGGCAGCTGGTGGGACGCTGACCTGGGATCTCTGCGACAATCGCGCGATCCGGCGGGATAGCAGTTCGACCTATGGTGGCTTCGCGCTCGACAGCACCGGGCGATTGCTGCTCACCGAGGGTGTTTCTGCATCGCGAGGACTGTTACCGCAGCCGGTCAGCACGCTGTGGCTGACTGACACCGCCCATCCGTACCTTCGCACGGCGCTGGCCACGACACCGCTCGCGGTCGAGGGGACGCAGTTCACCTGGCTTTCCCAACTCCGCTGGACCGGACCGCAGACCTTTCTGCTCCTCGCGGGACAATTCGAGACGTTCACGCATTGTGTGAACCTGCTGGTGGGCGACAAGGTCGCGCATCAGTGCATCGCGACAGACACCTCGTGGGAAATCGGGCCGAGTGCCGTGCTCAGTGGCGCGCTCACCGATCGCGGCGCGTCGCTGCATCTTGTCCCCGGCTCCACCGGAGCGAGCGAGTTTTCGACCGCACAGGCGGGTGCGACGCTGGTATTCGCGTCGGGGTCACGGCTGTTGAGCGTTCCGGCGGCTGGTGGCACTCCGACGGTCGTGGCATCGGCGGGGGTCCCGATCGCCGGTGTCAGTTGCAAGGGGGACAGCTGCGTCTATGCGACTGATTCGTTGGAGGTAAGCATCGACCAGCCGTCGGCGCGATTCTTCGATAGCGATTCGCTGACGCCGGTTGGACCGGCGCAGTTGCGGAAAGTCTCGCTCACAACCGGGGCAACCAACGTCATCGCTGCCGGGGTGATGCCGGCGGTCTTTGCTTCTCCTGCGATTTCACCCGTTACGGGAGACCTGGTCGTCCAGGTCGGGGGGAATTGGGGGCGGCTGCAGACATACGCCTCATACGGCAGCGGCCAGCGAATTCTCGATTCCGGCAATGGCGTACTCCATCTCCTCAAGGGGATCGTTCCGTAAGTCATTCTGCCGCACCGAGGATTGCGGGAGGTCGTCGCACCGACTATGGTTCAACCTGTTGCAAGCGGGCGGCGAAGTCGCCCCACCTCAAGCCCCCGGCGAAGAGGTCCCGAGAGTCATAAGCATCCGGGCCTCCGGGCCCGCGGTGCAACTCTTCGGACACCCCGCCTGATTGGCGGGGTGTTCGCGTTTCAGGCCTTCAACCAGGAATGGCCCACTGTCTTCCTTCGAACGTGAACGACGGGTACGGGTGAACCGACAGATCCGGATCTCTCCGGTTCGAGTCGTGACAGCAGAAGGCGAACAACTCGGTGTCCTGCCGATCGAAGAAGCGCTCCACGCCGCTCAGGAGCGCGGGCTCGACCTGGTCGAAGTGGCGCCGATGGCCCGACCGCCCGTGGTCAAGATCATGGATTACGGGAAGTACAAGTTCGAGGAAGCAAAAGCGGCGCGGGCCGCCAAGAAGAAGCAGCACGTCATCCACCTGAAGGAAGTGAAATTCCGGCCGGGGATCGACGATCATGATTTTGACTTCAAGACCCGCCACGCCCGCGAGTTCCTGGGCGAAGGGAACAAGGTCAAGGTGACGATGATGTTTCGCGGTCGGCAGATTGCGCACACCGAGCTCGGCAAGGCCGTCCTCGATCGCGTGTCCGCCGCCCTGGCCGACGTCGGCAAGGTCGAGCAGGATCCCAAGCTCGACGGCCGCAACATGGTGATGGTGCTCGCGCCCAAGTAAGCGCCAGACGCCGACCACACGGAGAACGGAATGCCCAAGCAGAAGACGAAGCGCGCCGCGATGAAGCGCTTCAGCCTGACAGGCCGCGGCAAGATCAAGCGGAGCCGGGCCAACAAGCGGCACATTCTGACCAAGAAGTCGACCAAGCGGAAGAACCAGCTTGGCAAGGCGGCGCTGGTGTCGTCGGCCGACTTCCGGCGTACCATCAAGTTGCTGCAAGCGTGAGGAGCTGAGCGATGCCACGAGCCAAAGGCGGGGTCGCGCACCACGCGCGCAAGAAGAAGATCATGGCGGCGGCGAAGGGTGGCCGCGGCGCCCGGAGCAAGCTGTACAAGGCCTCGAAGGAGAACGTCGAGCGCGGGCTGGCGTATGCGTTCCGCGATCGGCGCAAGAAGAAGGGCGATTTCCGCCGCCTCTGGATCACCCGGATCGGGGCCGCGGCGCGGTTGCACGAGATCTCCTATTCGCGCCTCATGGCTGGCCTGAAGGCTGCCGGCGTCGAGATCAACCGCAAGGTGCTCGCCGACCTCGCGGTGACTGATGCTGTCGCGTTCGGCAAGCTCGCCGAGGTGGCCAAAGCGCAGCAGGGCTGACGATGGACGTGCTGCGCCAGCGGCTCGCGGCCATCGCCACCCTCGACGCGCCGGCGCTCGAGGCCGAAGAGATCGCAGTACTCGGCCGCAAGCAGGGCGTCCTGACCCACCAGCTCAAGGAAGTCGCCGCGCTCCCGCTTGAAGAAAAGCGGGTGCGCGGTGCCGCCCTTAATGCCCTCAAGATCGAATTCGAAGCGGCGTTCGCCGCGCGACGTGCGGCACTCGCCGCCGCGACTGCCACCGCCGCAGCCCACGCGACCGATCGCTCCATGCCGGGACGCCGCGCCTGGCCCGGTTCGCTCCATCCTGTCACGGTCGTGATCGACGACATCGTGGCAATCTTCCGCGAACTCGGCTTCGCCGTTGCCCTGGGCCCGGAGATCGAGAACGACGAGCGCAACTTCACGGCGCTCAACTTTCCGCCAGATCACCCGGCGCTCGACATGCACGACACACTCTTCGTCGCGCCGATCGCCGGCGCCACGACCGACGAGCGCCTCCTCATGCGGACCCACACCTCGCCGGTGCAGATCCGGGTGATGCGAGAGGGGCCGCCCCCGTTCCGCGTGGTGATTCCCGGGGTCGCGTACCGCAATGATCCGTTCGACGCGTCGCACGCGCCGGCGTTCTCGCAGATCGAAGGGCTCGCCGTCGATGAGGGAATTTCGTTCGTCGACCTCAAGGCAACGCTGACACATTTTGCCGAGCGCTTCTTCGGGGCGTCGGTGAAGGTCCGCTTCCGCCCGTCGTTCTTCCCGTTCACGGAACCGTCGGCGGAGATGGATGTCTCGTGCACCATCTGCGGCGGGACCGGGTGCGGCGCGTGCAAGGGCACGGGGTGGATGGAGATTCTCGGGTGCGGGATGGTCCACGAGCAGGTGCTCCGGAATTGCGGCATCGATCCCGAGCGCTTCACCGGCTTCGCCTTCGGCATGGGGCCGCAACGGATGACGATGGTCCGGTACGGGGTCCCTGACATCCGCCTCCTCTACGGCGGCGACATGCGCTTCCTGGCGCAGTTCGGCGGGGTGCGAGCGTGAACATCTCGCGGCAATGGATCGAAGCGTTCCTGCGCCAGCGAGTCGACAGTCGCGATGTTGCGTCGCGCCTCGCGATGCTCGGCGCACCGGTCGACGCAATCGAGCCGGTCGGAGCGGATCTCGGCGGGTTTGTCGTCGCGCTCGTCACCGACGCGAAGCCGCATCCGAACGCCGACAAGCTGCGGGTCACCACCGTGGACGACGGGACCGGTACGCTGCACAACGTCGTCTGCGGTGCACCGAATGTCGTCGCCGGCGGCAAGTATCCGTTTGCCCGCCTCGGCACCGTGATGCCGAGCGGCATCACGATCGAACGCCGCAAGCTTCGCGGCGAATACTCCGAGGGGATGCTCTGTTCGGCCCGGGAGCTCGGCCTCGGCGACGACCACGACGGCCTGCTCACACTGCAGACCGATGCGGCGCCCGGCACACCGATCACGTCGGTGATCGAGGGAAGCGACGAACGCCTTGTCGTCGATGTCACGCCCAATCGCGGCGACCTCCTGGGACACAAGGGCGTCGCGCGCGAACTCGCGGCATCGTACGGCGTGCCGTTCCGGCTTCCCGAAATTCCCGGCGAAGTCACCATCGATCTCCCGCAACCCACGCGGTACGGTGACGAAGCGCCCGCGGGTGGCGTGCGGATCGCCATTGACGATCGCGACGGATGCGGCCGCTTCCTCGCCGCGGTGATCCGCGACGTCACGATCGGCGATTCGCCGGAATGGCTGCAGCGCAGGCTACGCGCGGTCGGGCTTCGTCCGATCAACAATGTCGTGGACGCGACCAACTACGTGATGTACGAACTCAACCAGCCGATGCACGCCTACGATGCGGCGACGTTGCGTGGCCCGTCGGTGATCGTTCGATCCGCGCGGAGCGGCGAGCGTCTCACGACACTCGACGGCGTCGATCATCTCCTCCCCGAGGGCACGCTGGTGATCGCGGACGCCGAGCGGGTGATCGGCATCGCGGGAGTGATGGGCGGTCGGGCGACCGAAGTCTCGCCGAGCACGACGTCGATCGTGCTCGAGTGCGCCTGGTTCGATCCCGCGCGGGTGCGACGCGGACGGCGCGGCGTCAACCTCTCGACCGATGCATCGCACCGATTCGAGCGCGGCGTCGATCGGTGGGGAGCAGTCGACGCCTTCCGCCGCTGCATCCGGCTGATCGTCACCGTGGCCGGCGGTCAGCTCGACGGCCCCGCGGTCGATTGTCTCCCGGCGCCGGTGCACCCGCCGCGCATCTTCCTTCGCCCCGCACGCGTGGCCCAGGTGCTGGGTGTCGATCTCGCGTGGGCGGAGATCGAACAGCGGCTGGTCGCAATCGGCGCCACCGTCGTGAGCAAGCCCGACGACGGCCGGATCGCGGTCGACGTCCCGGGGTGGCGCTCGGACCTGGTGAGCGAGATCGACCTGATCGAAGAAGTGGTTCGCCACTACGGCTACGATCGAGTGCCGGCCGAGATGCGTCCATTCCGCCCCGGGCGCCGCGTCGACGATCCGGCGTGGCATGCCTCGCAGCTCGTTCGCACCGCACTTGCCGGCCGCGGGCTGGCCGAGGTGTTGACGCTGCCGATGGTAGCATCGGCCGGACCGACGGCCCCACGCTTGCTCAATCCGCTTTCCGCGGATCACCAGGTCCTTCGCGACACGCTGCTTCCGTCCCTCGTCTCGCAGGTCGAGGGGAACTGGGCGATGCACACCGCCGACGTCAGGCTCTTCGAACTCGGCACCGTGTTCACGATCGACGCGCGAGCCGGGGCTCCGGTCGAGGCACTGCACGCCGCTTTCGCCATTACCGGCGCCCGGCGCCCACTGCATTGGTCCGATCACGGCACGGGACCGGTCTGGGACGAGTGGGACGCCAGGGCAATCTTCGAGACGCTGGTCGAACTGGCGCAACCCAGTGCGGCGATCCAAGTTGAAGCTGACGGATGGGTGGCGGTCCTCCCCGGAGGACGCGTGGTCGGACGGGCGAATCCGCTGGTGGCCGACGCCCCGCCGTGGGCCGCACCGCTATTCGGTGGAGAAGTCGAGGTGGCGCCACGCATCCGGTCGACAGCCCGCTTCGAACCACTTCCGGTCTACCCGGCGGTGACGCGTGATCTGGCGCTCCTCGCAGGCATGGATCAACCAATCGAAGAGGTGCTGGGGCTGTTGCGCGATCGCGGACGCCGTCATGCGCTGGAATCGACGACTGTGCTCGATGAGTATCGCGGCAAGGGGCTGCCGGAGGGGAAACGGAGCGTCACGGTTCGGCTGGTCTTTCGAGCTGCTGACCGGACTTTGACAGACGCGGAAGTCGATCAGGCAGTCGGACGCCTGCGGACTTCGCTGGAGCGCGAACGTGACGTCGCCATACGCACGGCCTGACCAGGCGGCATTGGGCGAACTCGAGCGGCTCCTCGGTCACCTGACTGAGGAACTGTCAGCGTGGCGTCGTCGCTGCCAGAAAGCCGAAACCGAACTGCACCATCTCAAGGCGCAGGGCGGGATGGTACCGGGTGACGATGTGGCCCGTGTCCGCGGCCGGCTCCTCGACTTCGAGCGAGAGAATCTCGACTTGCACGCTCGCGTTGATAAGGCGCGAGAGATGGTGACCCGGCTGCAGCAGCGTCTCGCCTTTCTCGAGGCCGAAGCGCCGACGGATTCGGCCCGATGACCTCTCCCGCGAAGACGCTGGTTCGGGTGCAGGTGGGCGGCGAAGAGTTGCAGCTTCGCACCGAACTGCCACCCGACTACGCGCGCGAAGTCGCTGCGCACTTTGACGAAGCGCTGCGGAAGATCCGCGCCGCGTCGCCATCGATCGAAGCATACAAGGCGGCGATCCTCGCCGGCCTGTCAGTGACGGATGAATTGTTCCGCGCCCGCACGGCCGATGGCGAGCTGGCCTCGCGGATCACGGCGTTGAGCGATGAACTCACCAGGCTCCTGCCGCCCACCAAGCGAACCTCGCGAGGCGCGGCCGGCGACTGACCACAATCCGGCCGTCTGCGCCGGTGGAGATAGATGATGGACAAGACGCTAATCGGTGCCGCCGGCGGCGGGATCGTGCTCGGCGCCGTGCTCGGAATCATCGTGTGGAATGCCATCCTCACCGCCCGCAAGCGTTCGGCAAAGGCGATCCTCGCCGCCGCCGAGATGCAGGCCGCGGAGCTCCGCAGCACGGCCGAGCGGGACGCGACAGTCGAGCGCGAGCGTCAGCTGGTCGCCGCGCGTGCCGAGTCCCTCGGCATCAAGGAGGAAGCGGTGCGCGACGCGTCGCGACGCCGCGAGGAACTCGAGCAGGCGGAACGGCGGCTCGCCAACCGGGAGGCGGGAATCGGTGAGCGGCAGGATCGCCTCCGCACCGACGAGCGCACCCTCGAGCAGCGCCGCAACGATCTCACGACCAAGGAGACCGGGGTCGCAGCACTGCAGGCGGAGGTGCAGCGCGACAAGCGCGATGCGCAACTGCGCCTCGAACGTGTCGCTGCCCTCACCGCCGAGGAAGCAGCGCGCGAGATACGCCAGCAGGTCGAGGACGAAGCGCGCACCAGTGCGGCCGCAATGGCGCGCGAGATTCGCGAGAAGGCACGGCGCGACGCCGAGAAGGATGGTCGCCGGATCATCGCGATGGCGACGCAGCGACTCGCGGCGGAGCACACGGCGGAGACGACGGTGGCATCCGTGGCGCTGCCGAGCGACGAGATGAAGGGGCGGATCATCGGTCGTGAAGGGCGCAACATCCGGGCCTTTGAGCTGGCGACCGGTGTCGACGTGATCATCGACGACACCCCCGACGCAGTGGGCATTTCCTGCTTCGACCCGATTCGCCGCGAGGTCGCACGCCGGGCGCTCGAAGCGCTCATCGCCGACGGCCGGATCCATCCGGGGCGCGTCGAGGAACTCGTCACCAAGACCCGCGCCGAACTCGACAAGCAGCTGGTGGAGCTGGGCGAACAGGCGGCGTACGATGTCGGGGTCCACGGGCTGCATCCCGAGATCATCAAGTTGATCGGCCGGATGCGCTATCGGACGTCGTACGGCCAGAATCTCTACGAACATTCCAAGGAAGTTGCGTGGCTAGCGGGAATGATGGCCGCAGAGCTGCACCTCGACGTGGCGCTCGCCAAGCGCGGCGGACTGCTGCACGACATGGGGAAGGTCCTCACGCATGAGAGTGA